>NZ_ASSB01000067.1:0-51997 GCF_000520755.1 Paenibacillus sp. 1-18 | reverse complement strand
CGCCGCTTTTCAGTGTTACGGATGCTTCAGCAGCTGTGTCATCTGCCAAACGGTAAGCCAGCAGTTTTTTCGGACCGCCCAGCAAAGCCAGATACAGTGTGGAATAGGCTGTCGCACCGTCCTCACTGTCGCCGGAGAAGATTTGGTTAATGGCCGTTTCGCTGCAAATATCTACAAACTCACGTACAGGTCCCCAATTCGCCTTGACGGGTACAACCACCGTACCGCGTGAGCCACCTTGGATCGCTGAAGCTGCTGCTGCCTGAAAGTTCATATACAAACCCGGTAATACCGGTTTATTCGTGTTTTCCCATGTTCCGCCTGCCATAATTAGTCCACCTTCGCTTTCATAAATTGTTCGATTTTAGTGTGTGCTTCTGCTACCGTGAACAGCTTGTCCTGTGCGCCAAAAAAGGCGCCTGCCAGCACCTCTTCCTTCACGGAAAACAATGGTTCCGCGTGTTCCTTCAGCTCCTCCAGCGTATAGCGGGGGCCGCCTGCTTCCTGCCCGGCATATAGCGGGGACTTCTCGTTTTTTTCCAAGGTCAATCGGACCTCCTCATTTCAAAATAGGATGAATTTCCACTCTGCGGATCAACGCCGCTTCCTCAGCCGGGCGCATACGTCGCTGTACCAGCGTCAGCCGGAGCTGACCGTCTAAAATCGCATCCGCCTGCAAATCGGCCGAAGCTTCGTCCGTAGACATATAACGGCCTTTGTCCTGATCCAGTGGAAGCTGAATTTGAGCGGCAAAGCCCTCGACCAGCGCGGAAGCTGCGCGGTTCTCCTCAGCGCTGTCTGGAGCAATAATATGCCCGATGAACCGTTTACGTAGCTCATACATGGAGGCTCCCGCCATCCGGGTTTCGCAGCCGCTCAGCCGCCATAGAACCGCGTGTCGTCCCGGCTGTGCAGGCCATGCATCGGCATATACTGACCACGATTCGCCCAGTTGCTTCTGCGCCCAGCGGGTCAAGGCTGCCAGCCATTCATCCGGCTGTGCGGCGCTACTTGTCGGAATGACTGAGCTCCCTGCCGTTTCAGGCACATACACGCCAAAACGCAGCGTTCTATACGCTTTGCCCGTGACGGTGTCCAGCTTTTCTGCATCTCGCACGCCCAAATAGTGGGCGGTAAAAGCCGACGTATCCTCACCTTGGCCTGTCACCGGTTCCCGGTGCAGTCCGGCAATCAGGGCATTCGCCCATACATCGGCCTGCGCCAGCCCGGCTTGTCCTGCGTATAGCTTGATACGTACAACCTGCCGATAGCCAGCCCAGGAAGACTTCCAGATTTCCTCGCCCAGCGCCATAACAGCATACGGCTCCTCTGCCGTCTGCGACGGTGGCTGAACATCGTATACACGCCCTTGCAGCGCCGGAACAATTTCAATGAGCTTTTGCTTAAAGGCTTGTCTCATCCTGCTGCATGCCGCCTTTGCGTATCCTGCACTAGCATATTGCGGCTACTTATCCATGCTTTTTTCCACTTTCGTGTTCTCATCCGGCGCAGCCTCATACTCATGCATTGCAGCATCCCTTGCTTAGGCAACACGACTCCTCCTTTCTGTAGAACGATTTCCCGGGAATCAACAGAGATAATCACCGCATAAAAAAACCGGCCCTATTGGCCGGCTAACATTTGACTGTGTGTGTCTTCGGTATGCTCTCTTGTCTTGATTCCCGATGATATAATCTTACACCCTAATAACGAATGCGTTGCCGAAGAAATGGACGATAAAAGCAGAGACCGGGGATGAAGTTAGGCGGTTTTTTGAGAACACATGTTCGTATTATTGAAACTGCGTTAAATCTATCTAATGGTTGGTGTTGCAAAAAAATAACCGCCCTCTAAAAAGGCGGTCAATTAGTTTTCTTCAATGAATTATAAATATGTACAGCATACCTGGTGATCGCTTCATCGTAATTCGGATACTTATACTCGAGGCTGCTTGCCACAGCCTTGGAGTATTTTCTAAACAATTCATAACAAGCAAATAAAGACTGCCACATTTCCGGATAGCCATTTTCAGAGTAGGTGGATAGCAATACTTCCCAATCCTCTTTGGGAAGATAACGATTTATAAATTTGTAATTCTTCCCTACGCTAAAAGTATAGCCTTGCTCTGAGCCAATTTGCCAGGTCATCATTCTGAGCAAATTAGGTCGTGCAATCTCATGTAAATGGTCAATCGCAAACAGGATTTCTCTTCTCGCCAATCCTTTGACTACGTAGGTGGAAACCATCCAAAACTCATTGCAGCAATCATCAAATTCCCTTGCGGTCGGCTTTTTAATCCAATATTGGCGGTCGTTTGCGATCACCTCATTTTGGATAAGAGCGTCCTTATCAAGCACAACCTCAACTAAGCCGTCGCTATTTTTAAAATAATCCTCCATCTCGTTCATGGGGATCAGTGTCAGATCTAATTTATTTCCATCCTCAAAAAGAATGATATATGAAAACCAGTTACCTAGTTCTGGTGGGAAAAGCTCCATATCCTCGGGTGTTTGCATCATAAGCCTATTCCCAAAAATATGAAGCCATTGATCGCTTTCCTTGAAAGAATCCATATCTGTTACAAAGTAAGAAATGTCATAATCCTGGAATGTATCGGGGGGAATATTTTTGTTCGTACGTGATCCTTCCAAAGTAACCAATCGTATTCTATCGTCATTCATGGCAAAATCTACAAGTATATTCATCATTTCTTGTTCACTTCTCAAGACTTCATTTCTCAATGCAGTAGTCCTCCGTTCCAGCCTTTAGTCATGAGCCTCATTTTCTTGTTCAATTCCTATTCGTCGTTGTATTTCATACTCCCTGCTGTCCAAGTTAATGGAATCAAGGCTATGACCCCTAATTTCAGGAAATCAGAGCCTTTTAGAGGAGACGTACTGTAAGCCATACTATTTACTAACCGAGCTTTCGATCCGCGCCCTTCTGCAAGCCTGCCAGATTCAAAACGCCTTGGTCTGCCAGCGCAAGCGCCATTTTGTAAAAAGCACGTGTGCGAAGCTTCGTATACGTATCCTTGCTGACCGGCGGGTCCAGTACATAATTGTAAACCTTGTAATCAAACACATCGTCATCCTTTAAATAACGCTCACGGATGAGCAGCTGTTCGCGCTCATTCAAGCGACTGACTACAGCATCGACCATTTCGCAGTAGGCCAGGCGGGCGGCGGGAGCATCTACATTATATACGGCAGTCCGGGCCGTCGGATCGCTGGTCACATTCGTTGGTCCGTTCGGTCGATCCGTATAGCCAGCCGTAATAAAGCTTTCCCGATCCATAAAGGTTATCGTTTTATAAATCCGGTACTTCTCAAACACGCCCTCCAATGCATTCTGCGTTTTTCGACGATCCAATTCAGGTAAGTTATTTTTCATTTACAGCAGCACTCCTTATCTTATGCCTTTTGACAATGATGTAATTTTTAGCGATCACAATTTCTTAGTTTACATTTTGTTCGTGTTTTGTTCGCATCTCGAGTATAACATAACATTATTTAGGATATCTATCCATCGTCAAAAAAAGCGGTAGGGTCCCAAAAACAGGATGTTCGCTTTATTTTTCTATGCCTTTTGGCATATTACGTGCTTTTCCTCTTTACCTAATGGTATAATGGAACTAATCTATGATTCTATTGCAGAAGGGAGCCTCCTTTGTGGAACAGCCAGCATTCGGAACCTACTTAAAGCAGCAGCGCGAACAAAAGCAATGGAGCATCAACCAATTGGCAGATGCCGCAGGCATTAGCAATTCGCAAATTTCCCGCATTGAAAATGGGCTGCGCGGTATCCCCAAGCCCTCTACTCTCCGCAAAATAGCGGACGCACTCGGCGTATCCTATACCGAAATGATGAAAGTCGCCGGCTATTGGGGAGACGACGATTCAATAGAGCAACATTTACACGAACCTGATCGTTCTACTGTGCCGGAATGGGCTACCTCCAAGGATCGCCGGGATTTCAAGAAAATGCTGGAGGAAGACGACGAATTAATGTTCGACGGCATTCCGCTGGATGAGACAGACCGTCAGCGCATCAAGGATGTGTTAACAGGTCTGTTCTGGGAAGCCAAGCAAATGAACAAGCATAAGAAGCCGCAAAAGCCCCGGGCGGGCAGAGATCAAGGATAGCAGGTGATCGTATGAAAGAACTCATTCACAAACTCGTCCGAAAATACCGTACCAACTGCCCCTTTGATATTGCAAAAGCACTGGGTATCCATATTCGTTATTCCGATCTGGGCTCCACAACCAAAGGGCTGTATTACCACAAGCTGCGCAGAAAATTTATCGTCATCCACGATGGTCTTACACCGGAATGGAAACGGTTTGTTTGTGCGCATGAATTGGGGCATGACCGACTGCATAAAGGCATTAGCCGCTTTTTTATAGAGGAGCATTCCTACTTTTCTCCAGGAAAATTTGAACAGCAAGCCAACCGTTTTGCTGTACTTTTGCTGAGTGAAGGAAAACCGCCGCTGGCTGACGAAACGCTGGAGCACTATTTGCCCCGGATTGGGCTGCCCAAAGAGACTGCTCTTTTTTTTAACCACAAAACAGAACATTAGTTCTTGTCTCGATTATTTACTGTTTATTGCTTCCTCCTCAATATAGGTGATTTGACGACGGCTTTAACAACCGATATATCAAAAATTTTTAGTGCTTTGATATAAAATAGAAGTTATTTTTACAATCATCTGATAAAATGTGGACGTAAGCGTTTGCTCTAATTCATTCATTTTATAGGGGGTTGAAGGAACAACATGAATTCATGGAAAAAAATCTCGTCACTCTTGACGACCGCTGCGCTTCTGTTCGGATGTCTTGGTACGGCGGCAGCAGACCCGGCAGCCAATGCGGGAACAGCGAATACGGCTACTGCTCCGGTCAGCGGCAAGCACATCACCATCCTACATACGAATGATACCCATGCCCACGTGGTCGCAAACGACAAGGAAATGGGCTTCGCCAAGCTGGCGGGCATCATCGACCAGTATCGCGCTTCCAATCCCAATACCTTGCTGCTGGATGCCGGGGATACCGTTCATGGAACGACCTTCGCTACTTTGGTTAACGGTGAGAGTATTGTGAAAGTGATCAACAAGCTGCGCTATGATGCAATGGTTCCGGGCAACCATGAGTTTAATTATGGCTGGAAGCATCTGGTTGAGCTGAGTAAGGAAATTCAGTTCCCCGTGCTGAGTGCCAACATTAAGCAAACAGACGGAACACGTTTGTTCAAACCGTATGTCATTAAGGAAGTGGATGGCGTTAAAATCGGCATTATCGGTCTGACTACGCCTGAAACAGCATATAAGACCAATCCCAAAAATGTGGAGGGGATTCAATTCACCGATCCTGCGGCTGAAGCCAAAGCAGCTGTAAACGAAATCCGCAGCAAAGTGGACGTCGTCGTAGTTCTTGGTCATTTGGGACAGGATGCATCCAGCACGGACACCAGCCTCAAGGTCGTTAAAGAAGTGCCAGGCATTGATATTTTCATTGATGGACACAGCCATACCGTACTCGAAAAAGGGCTGGTCGGTGACAACGGCACGTTGATCGCTAGCGCAGGCGAATACACCAAGTATCTGGGTGTTGTGGATCTATGGGTCGACGGCGGCAAGGTTACCCAAAAGCAAGCCAAGCTGATTGACTCGACTCAAGCTGCCGATGTTCAGCCCAACGCTGAAATTGCTGCATTGATCGCCTCCATTCAGAAGGATCAGGAACCTATCCTCAAAGAAGTTGTAACGCAAACGAGTGTAGATTTGGAAGGAGCGCGTGAAAAGGTACGTGCGAGCGAAACCAATCTTGGCGATTTGCTCACCGATGCCATGCGTGACGTTTCGGGTGCAGACGTAGCTTTAACTAACGGCGGCGGCATCCGGGCTTCCATCAAGACAGGAACGGTAACCAAAGGAGACATCATCACCGTGCTGCCTTTTGGAAACCAGATTGTTACCCTGAAGGTGAAAGGCTCTGACATTCAGGCAGCACTTGAGAATGGCACAGCCTCCTATCCGGAGCCAAGCGGAGGCTTTCCGCAGGTATCAGGTATCTCGTTTAAAATAGACACCTCAGCAGCCAAAGGAAGCCGTGTTCATTCCGTTCTGATTGGCGGCAAGGCGCTTGATCCTGAGGCAACGTACACATTGGCCACCAATGACTTTACTGCTGTAGGCGGTGACCAATATACGATGTTCGCTAAATATCCGCAGGCAGGTATGTTCGGATCGCTGGACGAGGCGTTAATCCGCTATATGCAAAAAATTGGCTCCGCCAGCCTGAAAGTACAAGCAGACGGCCGCATTCAAGAAGCCAAGGCAGACGTGAAAGCCACCGTCCCTGCCACACAGCCTGTGCCAGCTGCACCAATCGCAGCACCAGCACCTGTGCAGGAAAAACCGCAAGCCGTCTCTACACCGGCTGCGAAACCAGCACCAGCGAAGCCGGCACCGGCAAAGACCCAACCAGCCAAGCCACAGCAGGCCTCCGCTTCTGCCCAGGCTGCTCATAGCCATGTGTATGTTGTAAAATCCGGGGATACGTTATATGACATTTCCCGCAAATACGGTACCACCTGGCAACAGCTGGGGAGGTTGAACAAGTTGAAAAATCCTCACCGCATTTATCCGGGACAAAAGTTGAACCTCCCGGCCTAATTTCAACAGTTTGTCAGAAGATTTAATGTATGCGATAGTCCAAGCTTATTTGGACATCGCATATTTTTTTATAAAGCAAGCCTTTAAACCGCTGACAAGTTGTGGACCGAGAGGTATGATGGAGAAGAGCCATATTCAAGCAGAGAACATTCATCCCGGTATTGATCGGGACCAGTCAGGTGTGTGGAAGGAGTCCAGAAATGCAATACATTATTTATGATCTTGAATTTACCGTTAGCCGTAACGCCAGATATTCCTCTGAAATCATTGATATCGGTGCTGTCAAAGTCGTTCAGGGAGACGACGGTCTATACGTTGTAGATACGTTTCACAGTTTTGTAAGACCCTCAAATCGACCTGTACTGTCCACGGATACCGTTCAGTTCACGGGCATTACTCAACGAGATATTGATGCCGCCCCGCTCTTTCCCGAAGCTGTGAAGCAATTTGTTGCCTGGCTCGGTACGGATTCACCCTATTATTTGTGTGCATGGGGGCCGGATGACCGTCAAAAGCTGGTATCCCATTGTCGTACCCATCATGTAGATCTTGGATGGATTCATAATACGAATGATATACAGAAGCAAATCTCCCGTCTGTTTGGTTCGGGCGGTAAATACCGTCAGCTGAGTCTGTCTCAGGCGCTGGAATTGTGCCACATTGACTTTGACGGTCAGCAGCACCGTGCACTGGACGATGCCATTAACACCGCTCAGGTTTTTATGCATCTTTTTGATCGTATTTCATTAGTGAATAACGCTGCTGACGATGAGGAAAACCGAGGCTCAAAGCTCGTATATTCCTCGCCGGAGGAAGAACAGGAGCATTACAGTCCATTTGGCAATCTCGCCAACCTGTTTAAGGACCATTAAGCAGATAGCTCCCCGGCCCGTTCCGGGGGATCTCCCCCTGTTATTCTTGATTTCCTGCCTTTTTATCAAAATAAAATGCCCCCCAGGTCCGCAGCATTTCCTGCATTCGCTTGCGGTACCGCAAAGGCTCCAGAATCTCAGCCTCTGCTCCATACGAGGTGAGCCAATCCAGAAATTCACGGTCATGATTGACCGTCACCTCAAACAACAAGCTCCCATCCGGCAAATCCTTGAGTAAAGGCTTGATGAATAATTCCTCTTCTTTGACCCGATATACAGACTCGGCAGAAAATCGCACCACAAACCGAATGTTTTGATTTCCTTTGGTAACCGACCAGGTCCCTTTAAAAAACATTTCCATCTCTGTCGTATTCTTTTGAAACGTATACGGCAAAATTCTCATATTCCGAAAGTGGCTGATCCGAAAGGTTCTCATGGCGGATTGCTTATGACAAAAACCAAGCATATAAAACCGCCGATCCTGCGGAACCAAACAATAAGGATCTACTTGAACCAGTGACACATCTTCATTTTGAGGTGAGCTGTATTCCGCTTCAATCGTCTGCTGCGTAAGACTTGCCAAAACAATCAGCCTGAGCAGATAGGGCTGGTTTTCCCGATCAAGTGTCGAGCCGAGCCGAATGATATTTTTCATCTCCTGCGCGAAGCTCGTCTGGTCTATCTTTTTTTTCTGACTAGAGGCCATCACTTTCTCATAAGCACTTTCAAAAGCCGGCGGCAAAAGAGGCTTCACCGTTTCCATAATATCTCCCAGCTTGGCAAAAGCCTCTGCCTCTTCTTCCGTCCAATTCAGAGGATACAAAGCAAAATTGCTTATAAATATGTACCCTTTGCCATGCCCCATGTTCGTAATTGGAATATGCATAGCACTAAGCGCCTCCATATCTCGGTAGATGGTACGTTCTGATGTTTCGCAACGTTCCGCAAGCTCTCTTGCCAATATCCCCGGATTTGCCTGAACAATAGTAATAATCCGCATTAAACGTATCAACCGATCAGTCAAGGAAGTCTCTCCTTTACAAAAAAATAGTAAATTAGACTCACTACGTTACACAAATAAACTAGCATAATCACCTATTTCATAATATTAATTTCGTTTAACTAAACGTTTACTACCGAATCCGATTGATCAAAAAGGACTTTAGAACTATGATAATGATTTGATCCAAAAGTCCCGTTCCATTTATTACGTATGGCTAGAAGTAACTCAGCTTCCTTCAGGTAATCCATATCATCGGTTCTTGCTGCTCGTATTAGCAATTCGTCTGCTTGTCTGTTAAGGATAAACGCACCTCGCTCATGATCACCTTTCTCGTACATACGCAATGCCTTTTTTACAATCATGGACGTCTCATTCAGCTTTATGTATTTTTCCACCATCGGATGGGGTGGAACGCTCAGCAGGCCCAGATGATGCGTGTAATTGATGTAGATTTGGTCCGACCTAACCAGCGTTCGCTTTTCCTGAGATGGCTTACGCCAGCTCCACTCCATCAATCCAATGGTATGTCTTCCGGATGAGTGAGCCGGTACAGAGAACGTCAAGGCAGCCTGTCTGTAGTTTCCCCGCCGCACATCCCCACAGTGGATGACCATGCGATCTCCGTCTTCTGAGCGTTTGAAACCGAGTCTCACCCCTTCGACTTTTAGTAGACTTACCCCGTTTTCGGGAATGAACTGGAGTTGAAGGTCACACCCCGCTGTTTTCAGGATTAGATTCCCTTTTCTTTTACGAATAGCTCCATAGCCCCATTCTATCAGTAGATTTACTTGTTCGGCCCCATTCGCTGATATAGACTCTTTTTCCCATGTGTACGTTACATTGACCATTGACTTTACCACTGGTAATTTCCCCCTAAAAGAACATGTAACTCTAAATTAACAGTGTTATCTGACACTATACTGTCAGGGAACGTACGTTTGCTTGTGAAAATTATACATGGTAATCTTTATGAAGGGGGACCTGCTTCGACAAATAACAATTTAAGCCATTAAAATTGCATAAAAACGCAAAAATAGCCCGACTTATGCCGAGCTACATTATAGTCTGCTTCCATATTTTATATCTTACGAAATTGTAGTTTCTGTTAAAGAAACTTTCGTCTTTTTGTAATTTTCGGGTATAGGTGCAAACGTAGTGCTATCCACTATGAGTTCCTTTGCTAATGGTTTTCCATTGACCGTGATCTTTAAAATTTTATAATCTTGCTCTCTCTCGTTCATCTTTCATTTCTCCTTCTATAAATCTACTCTTCCTATATTTTCGGTTTGATATACCCGTTTTGAGGTACACTTAACCTATATATCGACTTTTTTTGAGAATATTTTTCCATAATGATCGTCCGTTTATTCTGAAATCTGCATCCTAATCCGTATACTGTACGTAACCATGAGATATGGGTAAATGATGGGTACTATCTTATCTTGGTGTATCAGAAGGGGGAACGTCTTTTGACACGACAAACCTGTCGCATTGCTTTCTACCGCCGTGTTGTTTGCACGGCTATAGCGCTCCTGTTTATTTTTGGGGTAACTCGTGTGCCCGGGGCATATGCTGCCTATTGGGACGATGTATATCAAGGCTTTGAGCAATTTTCCCGCCTGCCCGGCGATGTATATCAGCTCAAGGAAGGCTACCGGCAAACGCAGGAAGTGCTGCAAAAGGCCCGTGGCAGTATAGAAGCCTATCAAGAGCAAAACGCCCAACTGCTGGAGCAAAATCGTAAGCTGACCGACACCGTTACTGAGCTAAAAAACCTTCAAGCCCAGCGCGATCAGGCTTCACACCGAAATAAGATGCTTTTGATCACGGCTGTAATTCTGCTGGCTGGCTATTTTATAGGCATCCGCCTGTTGCGTTACGGGATGCGTCGACGTTCGGGAAGATACTAGCTGCCTGAAAGGATGAAACGTCTGAATGGACATACAAGCAGGACATTACCATGATGAGAGCATCGGTTCGGTTGTAACGCTCAATCTAGCGGAAGGAGAAAAGATGCACGTTCTGCATCCGCAGCAAATTATCGCTTACCGTGGCCCCAGCTCAGGTCGCAGTGACAAGCTGATGAATATAAAGGGCATGTATCGCAAGCACAAGCTGATTCAGGCCGATTTCACAGGGGCTTGCCGTTTGATTGCCGCACTTCCGCCCGGCTTTAGCCTAAAAATGATTGAGCTTGAAGGAGGCGATGATCTGCTATACGATTTTCGCAATTTGTTCTGGTACAGCTCTGGAATCCATATGCGTACCAAACTGCTGAGTATGAAAAACATGCTGTTCAGCCGCGATGTTATTAAAATGAAATTTGACGGTGTGGGTCAAATTGGTCTTTTGACTCAGGGTTTGGTATGTCAGGAGCAGCTTCATCCGACAGAGCCGATCTATGTCGATGCGAGCAGTGTCATCGCCTATCCCGAAAACGCCAATCTGGAGCTGACCGTGTACGGCAACCATCTCGCCAGCCAGCATATGAACTATCATTTTAAAATGACTGGACAGGGTACTGTGCTTTTTCACGCCGGGGAGCATCATCGACGTCTCCAGCAGGATATGAACGACGATGGCATCATCAAACGATTTTTAAGGGAAGTTATTCCCTTTGGCGGAGTGTTTATCAAATAGCCCTGCCATGCTATAATGGCAATGCTATTAGCAAAATAGTCGGTCCCTGTGGCCAACACTATAATGAAGAAAATCCGTGCATCATGCATGGGAGAGGTTCGCGAACTCCCTCTATAAAAAACTAACGATGCTTTGTCCTCCGCATGAAAAATGAACTCGCGGGGCAAGGCCTGTTTTTTGTTGAAGTCGGTTCAAGAACTCTCCTTCTTCCAAGTGACAAGACTCTGCGTCTTACACGATTCCAAGAAGATCGAGAGGTTTTTTTATGTTTGCAAACGAAAAAGCGGTCGTCGTATTCAGCGGCGGTCAAGACAGCACAACCTGTTTATTTTGGGCAAAAAAACATTTTGCCGAAGTAGAAACCGTGACGTTCGATTACGGTCAACGCCACAAGCAGGAAATTGAAGTAGCCGCCGGAATTGCTCACAAGCTGGGTGTTCGGCAAACGGTGCTGGATATGAGCCTGCTCAATCAACTAGCCCCTAATGCCCTCACGCGCACCGACATTGACATTACGCAAGAGGATGGCGAACTGCCTAGTACATTTGTAGACGGTCGCAATCTGCTGTTCCTAAGCTTCGCCGCAGTACTCGCCAAGCAAAAAGGAGCGCGCCACATCATTACTGGCGTTTGCGAGACGGATTTCAGCGGTTATCCTGATTGCCGGGATTCTTTTATCAAATCACTGAACGTCACACTCAACCTTTCGATGGACTATCCCTTTGTGATTCACACCCCACTCATGTGGTTGAATAAGGCTGAAACCTGGAAAATGGCCGATGAGCTGGAAGCTTTTGAATTTGTAAGAACCCGTACACTAACATGCTATAACGGTGTCATCGGGGATGGCTGTGGCGAATGCCCTGCCTGCAAACTTCGCCGCGCCGGACTGGAGCAGTATCTCGCGGTTCGCGGAGCTTCATCCCAAGGAGCTGAAGGCCATGCGTGAACCGGGTACCTTTCATATTGTCGACAAGCTCCAGCAGTTCGGGACAGATATTGAACACGCTCAGCTGCGTTATCACCGCAAACGTGTACTGGTCAGCAAACAATTTACGTTTGATGCAGCACATCATTTGCATTGCTATGAAGGCAAATGCAAAAATCTGCACGGACATACCTATATTGTAGTTTTTGGCATAAGCGGCATACCGGGCGAAACAGGCCTAACGCTGGATTTTGGCGATATCAAAACAATCTGGAAAGAACGGATCGAGCCTTATTTAGACCACCGTTACCTGAACGAGACGCTGCCCCCAATGAATACAACGGCGGAAAACATGGTCGTCTGGATCTTTGAACAAATGGAGTCCGCCTTGACCTCGGAGGCATACCGCTCCCGCGTGGAAGGTGGACGCACCGAATTTGTGCGGCTGTTCGAGACACCTACCAGCTACGCCGAATTCCGACGGGAGTGGATGCTGGATGAATAATAGTACCGTGACAGCTCACCAAACAACAACGCCCTCTCGTGTGACCAAAACAGCTCCCATCCCCGTACTGGAGGTGTTTGGTCCCACCGTTCAGGGCGAAGGCATGGTCATTGGGCGTAAAACGATGTTTGTTCGTACCGCAGGCTGCGACTACCATTGCTCATGGTGCGACTCTGCCTTTACCTGGGACGGCAGTGCCAAGGATCAGATTCGTCGTCTCCATGCCGCAGACATTTGGCAGGAGCTGAAAGCGATCGCCGGTGAACGGTTTTCGCATGTGACCCTTTCCGGAGGCAATCCCGCCCTGCTGCCACAGCTTGGGGAGCTGGTCGCCCTGCTGCGCAGTCAAGGCATTGCCACCGCCGTCGAAACACAAGGCTCCCGTTGGCAGGAATGGCTGTACGATATCGACGAGGTGACCTTATCCCCCAAGCCGCCCAGCTCTGGCATGTCGACCAACTGGGACGTGCTGGATGGTATCGTCGCCCGTCTGTCGAATCGGAAGAGGACTGATGGGAAAACGGTTGGAGAGTCCAGGTCTACGACACACATCTCAACCGCAGCATGCACAGAGGAAGCCGCTAATGAATCTGTGAGAACCTACCATGGAGCATGCAGCTTGAAGGTCGTCATATTTGATGACACCGATCTCGCATATGCACGCACCGTTCACGAGCGCTACCCGCACATTCCTCTGTTCCTCCAGACTGGCAATCCAGACGTGAACACAGAGAACACCGAACAGATCGCGGAATCCCTACTCCATCGTTATGAGTGGCTTATCGACCGTGTCATGGACGATTCCCAACTTAACGACGTAAGAGTACTCCCACAGCTCCACACCCTTGTATGGGGCAACAAACGCGGCGTATAGCACATAAATGTAATATATTCCATATGACCTGTATGTGATACACAAAATACGCCAATATCTTTGAAGCGTACTTCGACATCCAAGCTACAAAATAAGAGAAACCCTCGTCCGTGAGGACGGGGCTTCTCACAAGATGAAGCTCCTTCTATGAAGGAGCGAACTTTTCACTTCTGCCCATCCCACATGCAAACGAGTAGGGACTTTAGGGTGGTAACGGCGGTCGGAAGCGGAGCGGAGGATTTGAAGCTGGAGAAGCGTTAGCGTTCGCCTTTGAAATGGGATTCTAACCTATACATCTGTCAATTATCAGAAAGAATCCCATTTCAACAGCGATCGGAAGCTCAAATCCTACGCGGAGCGACACGAACCTCCCCACCACCATAACTCCCATCTCGTTTTCTTAAACTAATCTTAAGGAGCCTAACCCAACATGACCGGAAGAAAACCCGAAGAAATGACCGACGTTACCCTGCTTGGCAACCAAGGCACACAATATACCTTTGCCTATGATCCTGCCATTCTCGAAAGCTTTGATAATAAACACCCGTACCGCGATTATTTTGTAAAGTTCAATTGCCCGGAGTTTACCAGCCTGTGCCCGATTACAGGACAGCCTGATTTTGCAACCATCTACATCAGCTACATTCCCGATATTAAAATGGTAGAAAGCAAATCCCTCAAGCTGTACCTGTTCAGCTTCCGCAACCACGGCGATTTCCATGAGGACTGCGTCAATATCATCATGAATGACCTGATCAAGCTGATGGACCCGCGTTATATCGAAGTGTGGGGCAAGTTTACGCCACGCGGCGGTATTTCCATAGACCCGTATACCAACTACGGCAAACCGGGAACCAAGTATGAGCAAATGGCGGAGCATCGCATGATGAATCATGATATGTACCCGGAGACGGTAGATAACCGTTAAGATTTTTATTCTCGCTACACTTACTCATCATTAAACAATGAAGTGCACCTCCAGAATAGGCACTGGATAACCTCATGGTTGATCCGGTGTATTCCAAAGGTGCACTTTTTAATCGTCCTGTTTGGTTATTTTGTGAGCTTTAACTGAGCGCTGTCCGCTTTATAGATAATCTTTACTTTATATTTACTTGGCAAACCTACTGTTTCAATGGAAGAAAATGCTCCATTTCTTTTACCATAGGTTAAAATTGTGGCACCGCTAGCCGGTACAAATTTGTTAGAGAAATTCAGACGTAATTTTCCGTTAAGCTGGGCTGTTCCCTTAATATTGAGCACGTCATTTTTACTGTCCAGGTTGAGCTCAAGTGATCCCTTGGCTGTTTGCTTGTAATTACCGCCAATAACGAGCTTGCCAGAAGTATTGGTACGGAGAGTGCCTCCATTATTCGTAACATCACCCCTTCCGAAGGCCGTTTCAGAGTTCCCCTCCAGAATGCCTTGCTCGAGCTGTGTACCGCCGGAATACGTATTGTTGCCCATGAGCTTCAGCGTACCTGTTCCCTTTTTAGTCAGCTTTCCAACGCCGGAGATATTGTTGCGCCAGCGATCCAATGCATTGAAGCCGCCTTTGGAGGAATCCATAGTCACGGTAACATGATTGGCAAAAGCACCATAACCGTCCGCGGCGGAAAACAGATTAAGCCGTCCCCATCCCTCGGCATCGTCAAGCACGGGGGAACCGGAAGGAAGACCTGTAGTAGCCAAAACCCAGCGGCGTTGTGTGCTATCAAGGTAAGGCAGACGTGTCTCCAGCAGCACCTCCGCTCCCTTAGGCACCGTCATTGGCGTAGTCGTCGGATTAATCTGGCTAAATCCGTATGTCAATCGCTCGGTGTGGCTCTTTTTGTTGGCAGCGTAATTGTTGAACCGGTCAGGCGCTGTACCCTTTTGCGTTAACAATTTGCTGTGAGCATCCTGATAAGCTGCTTTCTTCAAACTGCTATTGGCCGGATCAGACAGGATGGCAGCCGCCGTCGCCGTTGCCATGACACGCCCTCCCATCACATCAAATGGCGAATGCATACCAGCAACAATACGATTGTTGCCCAGCTCCGAAGCTCGTGTAAGCAGTTCCTGGTAACGCTCTGGTACAGCATAGGCTATAGCGATAGCGCTGAGATACGCAGCATTGGTATGACCACTAGGAAAGCCGCCATCCTTGCTCGGGTCCGGATTTTGAGCTGGCAGCAAAGTCGGAACTACAACTGAATTATCGCTCCAGCGAAACGGACGAGGGTAGCTAAAGTACGCCTTAGCTGAGCTTGTCGAAGAGTAATCCCCACGCAAGGTATTTACCAAATTCACGATATTGCCAAGACTGGAGCTTGTACTGCCTGCATTGGTTCCCTCATCTTCGTATTTTTTAGTCAAGGCATCTGCCGGTATGTCGTTGATTGTTGTAGTTGCCCCCGCGTTCTTTCGATATACATCGGTAAGCGAACCCAGACCGTAGAGCTTTGTTTTGTAAAACAAAGGTGCAACCGTTGTTTCAGATAAGCTGATAACGAAAAAGGCATCTCAAAAGCCGATTATGCGACTCTTTGAGACACCCTCTTTGGAAGCGCCATTACCTCATACAACATGGACCTCCAGGAAAGTCATGCAATGAAGAGTATATAGCAGCATGGGTTAGCAGTACCGAGTAAAGGCAGGTTTCCCCCCCCTTTCAGCCATTTGCTGCAAACGGATCGCTTCCTATATCTTAAAATATACATACATAATTGGAGGTTGTCATGACTACTAAATCTGCTACAAAAAAAGAAGCGGGTCAATCGCTCCCTCTGCCGGGACCCCAAGCGAAGGGCACCGTTTTTGCGATTCTGATTGCGATCAGCTTCGTTCATCTGTTCAATGACTCGATTCAATCGGTCATTCCTGCGATCTTTCCGATCTTAAAAGAATCCATGAGCCTGAGCTACACGCAGATCGGCTGGATTTCATTCGCCATTAATTTTACAGCTTCGATCATGCAGCCGGTCATTGGCTTGTTTTCAGACAAGAGACCTACGCCCGCGATCCTTCCGATCGGCATGGGCTTTACGCTGACAGGCATGCTGCTGCTCGCCTATGCAGCCGATTATAAAGCGGTGCTGCTCGCGGTGATCTTCGTCGGTCTGGGATCAGCCGCCTTTCATCCGGAAGGCTCGCGAGTATCTCATATGGCGGCTGGACCACGTCGGGGGCTGGCTCAGTCCATTTTTCAGGTTGGCGGCAATGCGGGCCAGTCGCTGGCACCCATGCTTACGAGCTGGATTTTTATCCCGTTAGGGCAATTTGGCGCCATCTGGTTCACAGGTATTGCTGCAGCCGGGATTGTGGTCCAGTCATTCATCGCCCGCTGGTATGGTAACGTCCTGCGCACAGAAGGCTATGCGCGCAAAAAAGCGGCAGCTCGCCGCATGAAGCCCGAAGTACGCAAACGCATTATGTTTGCCATGATTGTTCTCATTCTGCTGGTATTCGTGCGTTCGTGGTACTCTACCTCCGTCGGAAGCTACTATTCGTTTTACCTGATGGAAGTGTTTAAAATGCCACTGGCTGATGCACAGCTGTACATCTTCCTGTTCCTCGGAGCTGGTGCACTAGGCACCTTCTTTGGTGGCCCTCTGGCGGACCGTTTTGGTAAACGCAACATGATTTTCCTGTCCATGGTATTGGCCGCGCCTCTCGCACTATTGCTGCCTTATGCCAACCAATTCTGGACTGCTATCCTGTTGCCGATCATCGGATTTATTATGCTGTCGAGCTTTTCAATTACGGTCGTATATGCCCAAATGCTCGTACCCGGCAAAATCGGAACCGTCTCCGGTCTGATCACAGGCCTCGCTTTTGGCCTTGGTGGGGTAGGTGCGCTCGTGCTCGGGAACTGGATTGACAAAGTAGGCATCACGAATATCATGTTCCTGTGTGGCTTTTTGCCGCTGCTCGGGATTTTGACCTTTCTGCTTCCTACAGATAAAACCCTGAACCGCTGGGCCGAAGAAAATGGAGCCGAAGTGTAACAGGCAAGCGAAAGCTGCTACGTATATCACCATCTGCGAATTCGTGTGGCGGCCATCCCGGCCGCTTCACACCTTCGTAGTCGCATAACCTGAATCCCCAAGCAACCAAGATCATACTCTCTTGTATCCCAAATAATCCAGTTAGCTCTCTTTTTCCGCCAAACGCATCAGAATACGACGCTTTTTGTATAGCATTTTACCCGCCTCAGCTACGTCACGAATGGCGCGCCTCAATGGTTTTCAGCTCATGACGCAATAGATCCTGACTTTCACGATATGGTTCAGCCCGCTTCATAGAAGTACACGTCTCCTTTTTAACCATGCTTGTTTATGTATGGGTTATACATAAGTAAAGTGAGTTCAGGTTTCTCTTTTTGTACATTTTTTAAGTTTAGCTTGTATAGCCCATGAGATGTTATAGTATGTTAAAAATTATACGGATCGGAGTGTAACCATGAATAAATCCACATACACCTCACAGGCTGCTTCTACCACTGACGTAGAGCTTGTTCCTTACCATTGTAAGCATGATGCCATTTTACATACGTTTTATCTGCCTGAGGAACAGCGACAGTTTACGGGAATGCCGGATGAAATGCTGGCACTGGCCAAGCAGGACCCGCACCGTCATCCTGTCGTCATTACGGCTAACGGAAGACCTGTTGGATTTTTCATTTTATACGATGGAGACGATCTGGCGGATTATACGAATACTTCCGAGGCTCTGCTGCTGCGTGCTTTCTCCATTCATTACGCAGATCAAGGACAAGGGTACGCTAAACATGGGCTGCTGCAACTGCCCCAATTTATTCTCAAGCACTTTCCAGATGTTCGTGAAGTTGTACTGGGGGTCAATACCCGCAATCGGCCTGCTCAAAAGCTTTATCTCATGTGTGGCTTTCAAGATGAGGGGGACACCAGGATGGGGCTGCACGGATTGCAGCATATTTTGAAAATGAGTCTGCATCGCTAACCTCTATGCGCCCTCACCAAACAAAAAACTCTCGGTGCTAGCACCGGGAGTTTTTATCATTCGATTTCTCCTAACGAAAAGCTCAGCTTGTAATTACCGTACTGCGTCAATTCATCCAGCATGGTATTAAGCTCTGACTGTGACGACATGCGCAAGCGCATCCAGTAACAGCCCTCCCCACTAACCCGGTGAATTTCAACAATAGAGGGATGCTTCCGAGCAAAAGCCAGAAAAGCACTATGAACGGTTCCTGAATTCAAAAATACCGTAATAAAGGCATGAATGGTCTGCCCAATTTTTTCAGGATTCCAGCGTAGAGTATAGCCTTCGATGATGCCCGCATCTTGCATTTTTCGAACACGCGCTCCTACCGCTTGACCCGTAAGATGAACGAGCAAACCAATCTCCTTGTGCGATAAAGAGCTATCTTCAATTAGGTGATGAAGAATACGCAGGTCGATCTCATCGGGCACAAATAGTTCCATAGCCATTTTTCCTTTCATCGTGAAACGAGAATGCTTGTTTTCCTTTCAGCAGGCCATAGCCTGCATCTTTTACGTCAGATATGATTGTAACAGAAAGAACGAACTGCCGAAAATATCCGGCTAAAAAATTCTTTCGATTATACAAAAGGAGCTATCCATATATGAAAATCACACTGATCCGCAATGCAACCCTATGGCTGGAATATGGTGGGGTAAAATTTCTGATCGACCCGATGCTGAGCGAGCCTGGTGTAAATCCACCTGTTCCAAATACGGAGAATGAACGTCGCAATCCGCTAGTTCCTTTGCCTCCACAATGGGAAACGCTCGGACAGCCAGACGTTGTGATCGTTACGCATTTGCACCCGGATCATTGGGACCCGGCGGCTGTACAATGGCTGGACAAGCAAATTCCCGTCTTCTGTCAGCCCGGTAATGAAGAGCAAATTACTGCTGACGGTTTTACACAGGTGAATCCGATTTGGGTGGTTGGGTCTATGGGAGAAATTGAGATTATCCGCACAACCGGACATCACGGTACTGGAGAAATCGGGGAACAGATGGGCCAAGTATCAGGCTTTGTGTTTCAAGCTCCAGGTGAGCCTGTCGTCTATGTGGCCGGAGATACGATCTGGTGCAGTGAAGTCGCGGAAACACTCGACAAATACCGTCCTGACTGGACGATTGTGAATGCTGGAGGAGCACGGTTTACGGTAGGTGACCCCATTATTATGACTGCCCAGGATGTGACGATGGTAGCGCAGCACGCCCCTTACACACAAATCGTGGCTATTCACATGGAAGCGATCAATCATTGTCTGCTATCTCGCTCCGAGCTTTCGGAACATATCAACCGTGAAGGTTTGAGGCAGCGTGTCCATATTCCAGCGGATGGAGCGACGATTTCAGGATAGTCACCGTTTGCGCCCATTTCGAATATATTGGGTTTCAAAACGCCTAAAGAAGGGATCAACAATGAATTTGCAATATCCTTATTACGGTACAGAAACCCAGTGTAAAGAAGTACCGATTACTTTTCCTCCCCAGCATCAATACAGACAGCCGGGATTCGAGTACCTGATGGTTCCACGACCTATTTTTGATAATCCAAAATATATCGGCACGGGGAAGCTTCAGGATCGGGTAGCTATTATTAGCGGCGGTGACAGTGGTATTGGTCGTGCGGTTGCAGTGGCCTTTGCCAAAGAAGGGGCCGATCTGGTCATTGCCTATCTCGATGAACATCGGGATGCGATGGAAACCCGCGATGTGATTCACAGGCTTGGCAGACGCTGTTTGTTAATTCCGGGCGATCTGAGGCTAAAAAGCAACTGCTGCCTGGTTGTCCAAAAAACGATGGAAACCTTCGGCCGTATTGACATCCTCATTAATAACATGGGGGTTCAGTTTGTGCGCGAATCGTATCTGGATATCAGTGAACAGCAGCTTCGTGACACGTTTGACACCAATATAATTTCCTTCTTTCATATGACCACAGAAGCATTGCCATATATGCGGGCAGGAGCCAGCATTGTCAATACAGCTTCGGTTACAGCATATGTCGGGCAAAAGAATCTGATTGACTATTCAGCTACCAAAGGAGCCATTGTTAGCTTTACCCGCGCTCTGGCTAATCATCTGGTCGATCAGGGCATTCGTGTGAACGCCATTGCTCCTGGTCCTTTCTGGACTCCGCTGAATGCCGCCACACAGTCGCCTGAGGCAATTCGCACCTTTGGCACCAATACGCCGATGAAGCGTGCCGGGCAGCCTTATGAATTGGCCCCTGCCTATGTGCTGCTGGCTTCGGATGACGGCTCCTACATTACAGGCCAAACGCTGCATGTCAATGGCGGACAAATGGTAACGACCTAAACAAGGAACCTCCAGCATCCGCATTTCGAGTGGGACTGGAGGTTCCTTTTATCTGTTTACACATGAGCTTTAGCGATAGCCAGACATGGAATTCTAAGCCGATCTTTTGTTTTTGTTGTATATATCGAAGGCAACCGCCAGCAGCAGCACCAAGCCCTTGATCCCTTGCTGCCAGTCAATTCCCAGACCGATCAGAGACATGCCGTTATTCAGTACGCCCATCACCAGACCACCGATAATCGCTCCAAAAACGGTTCCGATCCCACCGGATGCCGAGGCTCCGCCGATAAAGCAAGCTGCGATGGCATCCAGCTCAAAGTTCGTACCTGCTCTTGGCGTAGCCGCATTCAGACGTGCAGCGAAGATCAGACCGGAAATGGCGGCCAGCACGCCCATGTTCACGAATACCCAAAACGTTACTTTTTTCGTTTTGACACCGGACAGACCCGCTGCCTTTTCATTCCCACCCAGCGCATACACATGACGACCCATAACCGTACGATTCATCACGAAGGAGTAGACGACAATCAGAATGAACAGCAATACGAGAATGTTCGGAATTCCCGCATAGCTTGCGAGCATAAAGGTGAACAGATTGATGATAGCAGCCACCACAATCAGCTTGAGTACAAATAAAGTCTGTGACGGAACCTCAAAACCGTATTTAAGCTGGGAACGGCGCTCGCGAAACTCATTAACGATAAACCAAACCGTGAGCGCGATGCCGATAATGATGGATACCAGATTATAACCGGAGGATGCAAAATCCGGCAGGAAGCCTGAACTGATTTTTTGGAAGCCTCCCGGAAAAGGAGAGATGGATTGGCCTTCTAACACAATCATCGTTAATCCGCGAAAGAGCAGCATCCCCGCCAATGTTACGATAAATGCCGGAATCCGTACATAAGCGACCCAAAACCCTTGCCATGCGCCAATTAACGCCCCGACCAGCAAAGATGCAATCACAGCGATCCACGCTGGAAGCTGCCAATCGACCATCATAATGGCTGAAACCGCGCCAACAAAAGCGGCTATTGAGCCGACAGACAAATCAATATGCCCCGTGATGATAACCAGCACCATCCCGATGGCCAGCACAAGAATGTAGCTATTTTGCAGAATCAGATTCGTAATATTAATCGGCTTCAACAGCAGGCCGCCTGTCAGCACCTCGAACAGGATCATAATCACGACCAGCGCAATCATCATGCCATACTGGCGGATGTTATTTTTAAATAATTTAGTTATGGTTTCCATGCTTCACGCCCCCTGACTTGGTCATATATCTCATTAACGTTTCCTGCGACGGGTTTTCACGGCCAACCTCTCCGGTGATTCGTCCTGCATTCATGACGTAAATCCGGTCACACAAGCCCAGTACCTCTGGCAGCTCGGATGAAATGACCAGTACGCCCTTGCCTTCAGCGGCAAGTCGGTGAATAATTGTGTAAATTTCATATTTGGCACCCACATCAATGCCGCGTGTCGGCTCATCGAGAATCAGAATATCCGGCCCGGCAAAAATCCATTTGCTAAGTACCACCTTCTGCTGATTGCCACCACTCAGATTGCCCGTTTTCTGTAAAATGCTCGGCGCTTTGATGTTCATGCTTTTTTTCATATCCTCGGCAACGACGCCTTCCTCCTGCTCATTGACGACAGCGCCCTTCGTCAGCTTGTTCAGGCCGGTCAGCGAGATATTGCGCTTGATATCATCCATCAGAATGAGGCCGTATTCCTTGCGATCCTCCGTCACATAGGCGAATCCGTTGTTAATCGCGTCCGTAACCGTGTTATTCTGGATCGGCTTGCCGTCTTTAATCAGTTGACCGGAAATGTTGCGTCCGTACGACTTGCCAAAAATGCTCATCGCCAGCTCCGTCCGTCCTGCCCCCATTAATCCGGCAATACCGACAATTTCACCACGCCGGATGTTCAAATTCACCTGATCCAGCACCTTGCGTTCCGCATGATGCTCGTGATAGACCGTCCAATCCTTTACTTCCAAAATGACCTTGCCAATTTCAGCATGTCGCTCTGGATAACGGCTGGTCAGATCGCGTCCAACCATCCCGCTAATAATCCGGTCCTCGGTGACCTCATCCTTTTTCATATCTAGCGTCTCAATCGTCTTCCCGTCCCGCAAAATCGTAATCGAATCCGACACCTTAGCGACCTCATTCAGCTTGTGGGAGATGAGAATGCAGGAAATGCCCTGTCTTTTAAATTCCAGCATCAAATTAAGCAGATTTTCACTATCATCCTCATTCAACGCCGCTGTCGGTTCATCGAGAATAAGCAGCTTTACCTTTTTAGAGAGCGCTTTCGCAATTTCGACCAGTTGCTGCTTCCCGACCCCGATATTCGTAACCAAGGTATTCGGATTCTCACTCAAACCGACCTTGGACAGCAGCTCGCGTGTGCCGACAAAAGTCTCTTTCCAATCAATCACGCCGCCGCTGGCGCGTTCGTTGCCGAGATAAATATTTTCCGCAATCGAGAGATACGGGATGAGCGCCAGCTCCTGATGAATAATGACGATCCCCAATTCCTCGCTTTGCTTGATATCCTTGAATTCACACGTTTTTCCCTGGAAAACAATATCCCCATCGTAGGTTCCATGCGGATATACACCGCTCAGTACCTTCATCAGCGTCGATTTGCCAGCACCGTTCTCACCGCACAGGGAATGAATTTCGCCTTCCTTGACCTTGAGATTTACATTTTCCAATGCCTTCACGCCAGGAAAGGTTTTGGTAATTCCCTTCATTTCCAATATGATTCCAGTCATGGGATACACTCCTTTCGCTTTAGATGGCCTGCTCTTATTTCAGTCCAATTTGCTCTTTGGTGTAATAATGGCTGCCGACAATATCCTTTTCGACATTCGTACGATCCACCGAGATTGGATCAAGCAAATAAGCAGGAACTACCTTTTTCCCATTGTTATATGATTTAGTGTCATTCACTTCTGCTTGCTTGCCCTGTAAAATGCTGTTGGCCATCACAACCGTCTGCTCTGCCAGCTTGCGAGTATCCTTGAATATGGTTTGCGTCTGCTCTCCGGCCACAATCGACTTGATCGAAGCCAGCTCCGCATCCTGCCCTGTAATGATCGGCAGCGGTTTGTTCGCTGATCCGTAGCCAACCCCTTTGAGGGATGAAATGATACCGATGCTAATTCCGTCATAAGGAGATAACACCGCATCCAGATTGGCCTCCGAATAGTAGGCACTCAGCAGATTATCCATCCGCGACTGGGCCAAGGCTCCGTCCCATCGCAGCGTAGCGATCTGCGCCATCGTCATTTGCTTGCTGCGTACGACTAATTTGCCTGAATCAATGTACGGCTTGAGAACCGACATCGCGCCGTTAAAGAAGAAATAGGCGTTATTGTCATCCGGCGAACCACCGAACAGCTCTATATTGAAGGGGCCTTTGCCTTCCTTAAGTCCCAGCTTCTGCTCAATATACGCCGCCTGCAGCACGCCCACTTTAAAGTTGTCGAAGGTTGCATAGTACGTCAGATACGGCGTGTTCCGAATCAGACGGTCATAGGAAATCACCTGAATCCCCCGGTCATGTGCCTTCTGGATAACGTCCGTCAGCGTGTTTCCGTCCACTGAAGCAATGACCATGACATTGACACCCTTGGTGATCATATTTTCGATTTGAGAGATTTGGTTTTCCACCACGTCCTCGGCATACTGTAAATCCGTTTTATAGCCTTGCTCCTGAAACAGCCGGACCATATTCTCCCCGTCTCCTACCCAACGCTCGGACGATTTGGTCGGCATGGAAATACCCACATAGCCCTTTTCCTTGCTGCCCGTTCCACTCTCCGCCAAATTACAGGCCGAAAGCATTAAGGCTAAAACCAGAAGCCATATAGCGACAGCTCCTTTTTTCATGTGAAGCTCCCCTTTCCTCATGTGATGCGGGTCATTTTGAAGGTAAGTGCTGATTAGAGTAGAAATTAGATAGCGCTTACAATGGAGCGGCGACGAACGCCTCTCCTTTTCTTATGTGCAACCACATGGTATCATTCCAGCCCGGGAAAGGTCTTTGCTGGTTTTGAACCTTTTTTATAAAATTTTAACCTTTGTGTGGGATGAGAAGGGATGGATTGGTTAGGATGGACCATGGTAGGGTATGGAATGGAATGCAGGCAAATAAAAGAGCTTTACCAGGTTAGATCTGGTAAAGCTCTTTTATTCCTTCCTTTTCTATTTTATCTTAATGACAAAGTGACTTCTTCAGTTGACCGAATCCGGCCGATTCTCGGAAAGATGTATTTACAAACATAATCGTGCTCCTCGTTCGTCGAAGCTGTCATGGCATCCTCCACAAAAATCTGATGATATCCATGCTGGTAAGCCTCTCTTGCTGTAGTATCCACGCCAATGGAGGTAGAAATACCACACAGTACAATGGTGTCAATTCCACGACGCCGCAGCTGCAAGTCAAGATCAGTACCAAAAAATGCACCCCATTGACGCTTGGTGATGATATGGGCATTTGGGGTGTCGGCTATTTCAGGAACCAGACGATCCCAGCCTTCAGGCCATTGCATCTGATTCATTTCCATATCTGTATTTGGCTTTAACATATCCTTCCCATCCACCGACGAAACTCGCACCAAAACTACAAATGCGCCTTTCTGCGCGAAGGCTTCAATTAATTTGCTTGCTTTCTGAACAACCTGCTCCCCCGTATAAGGGGCTAGCAAACGACCGCTGTTTGCGATCCCGGTTTGCAAGTCTATAACTACCAGTGCCGTCTTTTCTGCGTTTAGCTTTTCCGCCTCCGTTGATTTTACATGTTCCATATTTGTTTTCTCCCTTCATCTAGTCTGCATTTTGGCCTAACGCCAATTCATGGTTATTAAGCTTTTGATATACTTTAAAATAAACCCAGACCGCATTGACCAGTAACAACACACTTGTAATCCAAAATACAGCTCGGATCCCAAACCAGGCTGCCACCTGCCCGCCTAAAATAGAGCCTGCGAATACGCCCAAATACCCTGCCGACATGTTAAAACCAAAAACTCTGCCTGTCAGAGCATCCGGTGTAATCTTTTTGATCAGGATATTAACGGAGGGAATCAAGCCGGCCGCTGCTATTCCAAATAAAAATCGAAAACCTATAAACTGCCAGCTATTTTGTGCCAGGGCTTGCGGGATAAAAATGAGTCCTGCCACTATAAGGGCTGCTAATATCACTTTATGTGCCCCTATTTGATCAGAGAGCTTCCCAAGTCTTGGTGCTGAAATGATATTCGCCAGTCCTGATGCCGAAAAGGCCAATCCAGCTAGCAAAGCGATATGACCGGTATTACCAGATAATTCTGTTATATACACGGTTATAATAGGTTCTACCGAATATAAGGCCACTGTTAATACAAAAAAAGTGACGAACATCGTAAGCGTCAAACTCTTTTCAGGAACAATGCGCCATGTTTCCTTAATACCAAGCGTTTTTTGGTGCTCACGGACAAACGTTTCCTTTACAAATAAAAGGGTAGTCAAAAAGGCAACCAGCAGCAGCACACCTGTGATAAAAAATGAATCTTGTAATCCAAAGTGCTCCGCTACAAATCCGCCGATCGTAGGTCCAAGCAAAGAACCGGCAATATTGGCAGTTGAAAGTGTACCCAAGGCCCAACCTGCGTGCTCCTTGTCCGTCTGGATTGCAATCAACGTGGTACAAGCTGTGCCATAGCCGGTAATAGCACCCTGCAATATTCGAAGCACGATCAGTACATATACATTGTGTGCAAAGCCCATGCAGCCTATGACTACAGCCATCCCAAGACTTGCCCGCAATAGCATAGGCTTGCGCCCGAACCTGTCAGCGGCCTGCCCCCAAATGGGTGAGAAAACAGCTGAAACGATATAGGTAATCCCAAACGCAATTCCGGAAAGTTGTGCAATTAAGGCTGTATTATGAACTCCCAGCTGCTCGATATAAAGCGGCAATATCGGTGCAACCTGGCTCATTCCAACCCCGGTTACAAACATTCCGAACCAGCAAACGATTAAATTCCGTCTCCACATCGGCATGAATATAACCTCCCCTCTGCCATATGCAAGTGTCCTTGTACAACAGTCATGAACAATAACACCCTTATATTAGCTTGCAGTTTGGCCTTATACCATGCACAATATTAAACTCCATGGACATTTTTGCTGTAATATTCTGACGGGCTTATCCCTTCCATTCTTTTAAATAATCTGCTGAAATAAAATTCATCCGTAAATCCAAGCGCCTGTGCCACTTCCTTTACTTTTTTATCTCCTTCAATCAGCAGTTCTTTGGCTTTATCTATTTTAATCTTGTTAAAAAATTCAATGACAGCATACCCTGTCGTCTCCTTAAAAGTCCGGGACAGATAAGTAGGTGATAATTGTACCATCTCCGACAATTCGGTTAAGGTAATCTTACTGCTTACATGCTGATGCATATATTGGATGATTTTTTCCATTTTTCGAGAATTGGAGCCACTCCACTGTTGCTTTCTTACGCTTTGAAAAATGGCAATCCCTAATTGCTGAAGCAAGGTTCTGCTCATGAGTTCGTACCCTGGAAGCTTTCCATCCCAGCAGTCCACTAATTTATGAAAAAGATCCTGGACAGAATAAGCATCCTTTAATTCTTGGGCAGCATGCAGGGGAAGCATTCGAGGCTCGTCTGTAATGTCCCATTGGCCATCATTGAAATTCACTTGCGCATAGCTAAAATGTACGGTTAGGAAACAGGGAGGATCCTTCGGATCCGGGTCCAAAGAATGCATTACACCCGGGCTAATGTAGAACAGCATTCCTTGTTTGAGCGGATAGGTTTTCCCCCCGATGACGATATTACCCGCCCCTTCGGTAACAAGGACGAACTCATGATGCGAGAGGGTTCTCGTGAACTTTCTCGGGTATCTTCCAGTTTCTTTGAATTTACTGCTATTGCAGTAGTGAATGTGAAAGAAAAGCTTATTGATATTCATCCCTGTTTATATTCCGCTGGGTCCAAAATGCGCGTGCTGCATTCCTTGCCCTGAGCTGTAATCAGGTGAGGAATCTTATCACGCACCAGCTTGTTATAAGTACGCATATGAAATGCACCCTTTCTGCTATAGAGTCTTTAAGCTGTAACCAATATCTCCCTTTTCGCTATTATACTGCTCCGTTGGATTAGCTACCATTCTCCGTGATAAGCGCTTTAAAATATGGTCCGTTCTATTAAGCAGCCTGTCTACCTCCTCCGGCTTCACCGTCCTTTTAGATGCACCATCGTCTCGGGAAATAAGATAATGGACTGTACTCATAAACAGCACGATATCTAAACTCGACTCAGCATCCATGTGGATTAACCTGAGCAGATTGCTTATGGATAGGTTAAAGGATGAAGGAATGACCTGATTTCGATGAACATAAATGGCCTTCGCCATAGAAAACATCGCTCGATCACAAAGAACGAGGCAGTTATCAAACTGATTATGATTGCGCATCATCTGTGCAAGCTGTATTTGATATTGGGCAAGCTTTTGAAAATCCATGATGCAATTCAATATATTGGAGTCGCCGTAGGTGGGGAATGTGAAATCTGGATCACTATGTAAGCGCGGGCTTAAGGAGTAATTTTTCATGGGAATCAACTCCTGAATATAAATTTCATAAACACTGTGAGCAACATAGCATAGTTATGAACCATTAAAATGTATAATTTTCTAGCTAATCGGAAAAGCTTTATAAAAAAATATTACTACATAGTAGTCTTTAAATCAATTTACTTACTAACAGTTATTAATTACATGTAATACTTTCTCTACACTTCTAACTAAAGAGAGGTGTAATCATGTCTGAACTCCTAGAATTGGTCGGTACACGCATTCGCGATATTCGGAAATCCCAAGGGCTTTCTCAAGAAGCCTTAGCCGAAAAAGCAGGATTCAATTCAAGTTATATCGGTTTTATCGAGCGTGCAGAGAGAAATATATCTTTGAAAAATCTAGAAAAAATAGCGAAAGCATTGAACGTGAGCGTTTATCAATTACTTACATATGTGAAGGAAAATGATGAGCTTACCGAAGAAGATTTGAGTATCAAAAATATTTTGACTCTACTGAGAACGCGTGAAGCCAAAGATACGGAAATGGCATTAAAAATTCTTACGGATATATTTATAAGATTCGATGAACGTTGAGTTATCTTGGAAACATTAATCGAGAGTGGTGACAGCCACTCTTTTTGTCATGAATGAAATGAGATAAAGTCATCAACAAGGGAATATTTCTGAAAAATGGATTGGTAGCTTCAAAGGATAGCCGAGAGTTAGTTAAGGACGATATCATCATCTTCTCCCGACATGCAAGAGAAAGAATTGCCTGTCCGAGTGGATAAATTGCCAAAGGGAACCCTACCAACTTTCGATAGTATATTACTTGTTATTCAATTAGTAATTGAAAGTGATATTGTGGATCATCAGGCGGAATGGAAGGGATTCACAAACCTTACCTACACATTGATTCATACTGGATATGGAGAGAAATTTAAAATCTCGGTATCGTTTGAGATGGTTGATCGAGAACACATTAAAGTCATCACAGTGACTAATGAACATATAAGTGAGCTTACAACATCGCTAATGGATACCCCTGAAATTAGAAATAAACTTAGAGTTTTTCAGCGAGAATTATTGGGCTTGGATTCCTGATCATGTTTATAAGCTATACCGATGTGCTATAATATTGTTATTGAATAAGGAGGGGTTGCGATGGCTATCGTTGCAGATAAGATTCGTTGCAGATGCGGAATGATGATGGAAGAACAAATGAAAAACATCTCTTGGAGCGAGTCTGGCGGAAACAACTATGTTATTCGTAATGTCCCATTCCTATTATGCCATAAGTCAGGATGCTCTGAAGAGTATACTGCTTCTAGCGTGCAAATGAATGTTTCGATTCTGGCTGATGAAATGAGAAAAGGAATGTTACCATCCGTTGTGGAATATGAAAAGCGATTTTAAATTTCTTATTTGGAATTGAGCCGATTAGACTACGTATTAGGTAGTTAAATCGGCTTTTTGTTCCAAAAAATGGATTCACATATACATAAAAGTCATTTCTGAGATAAGAAGAAAAAGAAGCCGTGCAATCACACGACCTCTCACAAAGCAATTAATTACGGACGAATAGTTCCAAAACAAATCGCTATTTTCTATCACTCCTACGACAACGCCAGCATCGCCTTCATATCTTCCTCCGCTGTCGTAATCAGCTTCAAGCCAAACATCTCCACAAGTACATCCAACACACCCGACGAGATAAACTCGGGCGGTTTGGGTCCGATGCGGATGTCCTGAATGCCAAGGCTGAACAAGCCCAGCAGGATCGCCACCGCCTTTTGCTCAAACCAGGACAACACGATGCTGACCGGCAGCTCATTCACTGTACAGCCAAAAGCATCAGCAAGCGCCAAAGCAATTTTCACCGTGGAACCGGAATTGTTGCATTGTCCCAGATCAATATAACGCGGAATGCCAGTATCTCCAACTGTGCCGTAATCCACATCATTAAAGCGGAATTTACCGCAGGATGTGGTCAGAATGACCGTATCGTTCGGCAAGGATGTGGCCAGCTCGCGATAATAATTGCCACCTTTGCCTGGTGCGTCACAGCCTGCAATGACGAAGAAACGGCGGATATGTCCATCTTTAACCGCTTGAATAATCTCGGGAGCCAGCCCGATGACCGTCTCATGATGGTATCCTGTCGTAAGCACCTGTTCAGACTCTACATCTGCGGCTGGCAGGGCCAACGCGCGCTCAATCAGTGGAGAGAAATCATCATTCACAATTTTGGCGACACCCTCCAGCCCGGCTACTTCATAAGAGAAGAAGCGGTCTGCATACGTGCCTTTAATCGGCATGACACAGTTCGTCGTGGCAAGAATCGCACCCGGGAACTCCTCGAACAATCTGCGTTGATCGTACCAGGCCTTGCCGATATTGCCTTTGAGATGCGCATATTTCTTCAACGCAGGATAACCGTGGGCTGGGAGCATTTCCGAGTGGGTATAGATGTTGATACCCTTTCCTTCAGTCTGCCGCAGCAATTCCTCTAGCGCATACAGATTATGTCCGGTTACGACAATGCATTGACCTTCGATTTTATTCTGGCTGACGGTAATCGGCTGTGGAATGCCAAAACGATCCGTATGCGCACGATCCAGCACATCCATGATCCGTACAGCCGCATTTCCGACCTTCATTGCCATTTCCAAATGCTCTTGTACATTAAAGTTAGAATTGGTTAAGGTCATATATAGCGCTTCGTGCGTGATACGATCCACCTCGGGGTCGCTATAGCCTAGCTGTCTGGCGTGGGTCGCATAAGCAGCAATGCCTTTTAATGCAAAAATCATCGTATCCTGCAAGCTTGCTATGGTTTCATTTTTACCGCATACCCCAACGACAGTACACCCGCCACTTGGCGTCTGTTCACACTGATAACAAAACATATCGTTTTCCTCCAAATATTGATAGATACTTATTCGTTATCCTTAGCGTAACAGAGCCCCAAATGATAAGGTGTGATTACACACACATTTTCAGGTCACTCCTGATCCGACACGCTGACCCCGATTCCACCACCTTTTCGGTACTGCACCGGGGAAACACCCATGGCCTTTTTAAAAGCGGTGCTAAAATAGTGCTGGCTGTCGTATCCGGTGCGCTCTGCTATATCATAAATGGACAGCGTTGTCGAGTCCAGCAATTGCACCGCTTTGCGGATACGGGCACGCGTGACGAGGGTCACGAAGCTATCGTTAAGCTCCTTTTTGAGCACACGACTGAGGTACACAGCGGATACCTGTAGACGCGAGGCCAGAGCCTCCAACGTCAGCTCCCGATCGGCATAGCCTTCCTGAATAAGCTGCTGCGCCCGGCGCACCAGTGGAGATAGCTGCGATTCGCCGTACACACAGTCACGGCACACCCGGAACGCGTCCACCGCACCTTCCAGCCCCCCGGCATTTGGCTCCACATGAGTATGAACCGCTATATTCAGATAGCGCCCCATCGCCTGCTCTATGGAAGCGCCGATCGTCTCTGGTGCCTCCCGCCACAGGCATATACCAATCAGCCCGTTCGCATCGCGAAACAGTACATGTGGCCGGTCCTCCAGCAGCTCGGCAATGATATTTTCTGCGGCAAAAAGAAACAACTGGCGGTCATTTTCGCGCATAATCGCTTGTCGTGTCTCTATAGCAGGCCACCGCACCACACCGATCTGAACAGGCGCCTCGGATGGAAGACGTAAAAACGCCAGCTGCTCCATGACGTCTTTCCCCGTGTGCTGCCCTTCCAGCCATTCCAGACAAAAGAGCTGGCGCAGCAACGGAATATTTCGCTGTATCTGCTCGGCAGCTTGCTCTACATAAGCGGCACGCTTGCGATCTTCGTCGAGCCGATGACCGAGCCGTGACAATGCAGTATGAAGCTGCTCCGCATCCACCGGCTTCAAAATATAGTCTTCTACACCAAGCCGCACAGCCTCCTGTGCATAAGCAAATTCATCATGCCCGGAGATGATCAGGCAGCGGCAATCCGGACGTTCTTCCCGCAGATGCCGAATCAGCTCAATCCCGTCCATGATCGGCATATTCATATCGACCAGCAAAATGTCGATGCCAAGCCGAACCGCCAGCTCCAGCGCTTCTTCACCGTCCTCCGCCTCATCTGCAACCTCCATGCCGAGAGCCGCCCAGTCTACGCAATCCCGTATCCCTTCACGGATGATCGGCTCATCGTCTGCAATAAGTACCCGGTAACGTTTTTCCGTGTTACGTTGTTCCGTTTCTGTAGTCATTGAATTTGTCATCCTGATCCTCTCCTTTTTCATGAGGCTTCCTCAGTTGTCCCATATCCCGCAGCAACGGATGAATGATTGTAACGCAGGTCCCTGTTCCTACTTCACTCTCCAGTACAATTCCATATTCCTCGCCAAAGGATAATCGGATGCGCGCCTGTACATTCAGCATGCCGTAGCTTCTGCCGTTCACATTGGATCTGCTTTTCTTCTGCTGTTGTTCCATCGCCTCCAGCGGCATTTCCAGCAAATTCTGCAGCTCACGCAGCCTTTCTGCCGTCATGCCTGCACCATCGTCACGAACCGTCAGCAGCAGCTTGTCGCCGTTAGCTTTCGCTTCCACACGAATTGTACCGGGGCCGCGTCTGGCCTTGATGCCGTGATAAATGGCATTCTCCATCACAGGCTGAAGAATTAGCTTTAGCACAAACAGCTCCTCAAGCTCCTCGGATACGATCAATTCCCAGCGAAGTCTGTCCCGATACCGGGTTCGCTGGATTTGCATATAGCTTGAAATATGCTCCATCTCGGAGCGAAGCGGAACAAAGTCATCTCCCTTGCTCAGTCCGAGGCGGAACAATTTTGACAGCGCCCCGACCATGTCGGATACGCCGTCTGCCCCATTTTTTCGGGCCATCCAATGAATCGTATCTAGCGTATTGTATAGAAAATGCGGCTTAATATGCTCTTGAAGACTACGCAGCTCGGCATCTCGTTTTTGCCGTTCCCGAAGCTCGCTGAGCGACATGAGACGGCGAATTTGCTCCAGCATCCGGTTAAAGCTCCGGCCCAGCAATCCGATCTCATCCCCGCGATCACTCCACTGACGAACCGTAAGATCTCCGGTCTCTGCCGTCCGCATATAGGACATCAGCCGGAATATCGGCTGCGCAATAGAACTCGATAAGCGCAAGGATGCCGTTAAGCCAAACAGACATACAATGAAAACAAAACAGACGACGTAGAATTTAATTTGCCGCACCTCCAGCGTCGATTCCCCTGCCGGGAATACCCCAACCGTTCTCCAGCCTGTAAATTCGGAAGTACGGAACATAAACAGCAGCTTCCGACCTCCGGCTTGACGGGTAAACATCCCGCTGTCACCTGACCCGAACCATCCCGGGGGAATACGCTCAATCAGCGGCATATCCGGCATATAGACGCTGCGTCCCTCGGCATCTGTTACCATTAAATACCCTGTTTTGCCCAAGGTCACGTCTCTGGCAGCCTGCGACACAGCCCGCAGCTTGAGATCAATCATAACCACGCCCAACACGCGTCCCGTCTCCGAATCCGTGACCGAACGGACGACAGATACAATTTCACTGTCCTTATACCGGACATGAGTAGTCACATTACGGTGGCTCGGCTGCCCCAGCACGGTGAAGATACCGGCATGCTGCGCTGCCTGTTGGTACCAATCCTCTTCGGTCAGGCTGCGCGTGCTTCGGGCATACATTTCGTTGCTGATATAGTCACCGTTCTCGTTCACAATTAGAATCCCGGCAATCTCGGGATATAAGGTAGTAAAGCCCTGCAGAAATTGTTTCATTTCATATAGCGTATCCTGTGCCTGTACAGAGCTTGCTGCCTGATTGGGTAAGGTAGCCGAGTTCTGCGCCCGTCCCCTCTGCTCTTCCGGTTTTACTGCACTCGTATGATCGACACGACCTGCATGGCCGTCGGCCAGCGTCCGGCCTTGCCAAAACTCCCCGATATCCGGGTTAAAACCAATCAGATACGTCATGTTCTGCAGATTTTCCATTTTGGTATCTAACGCCTCGTTCACCTTGCCAATCAACTGCATCGTATGGTCTTCCACCTGCCGCTCAATAATCCGTTCTACCGTCCAGTTGACGAGCAGACCTAATCCCAATGAAGGCACGATGCCAAACAACAGAAACAACAGCATCAGCTGATATCGTAAAGGCATATTGCACAATCGCAGCTGCTGCATCCTTTTGCCCATTTCTGTGTGGATACGCTTCCATATTTCAGAAATCAAGCTTTGCTTTTTCCTCTTCTGTCGATCGTCATTTCGCATAATAATCATCTACATTCTTCCTTGTAACAACGGAAATGCCTGTATCCACCCGCACGGGCAGCGGGGCGTTATCACCGGAGGAGGAGGGGGCCGGAATCGTCAAATGATGGTGCAAATGGAATAGATATTGAAGCGACCAATACCCCATATTCCATGTTCCCTGCGCAATTATCGCCGAGATTGTTCCTCCACGAATCATATCCAATGTCGCCTTGTTCGTATCAAAAGAAATGATTTTTAGCGGATGGCGGTTCTTTTGGCTGAGCACCGCTTCACCCACCCCTGTAGCTCCCGTCGCCTCGGTTACAAAAATACCCGCCAGTTTCGGATAAGCCTTCATCAATCGAAGCGACTCATTCCGGGATACCAGCGCGTCTGCGTGACCATCTGCTACTTCTACCACCTTCATGGCAGAATACTGCCGCTGAATGGTATCACGAAAGCCTCGCGAGCGTTCCTCATGGTTTTGCTGACCAGGCAGGGTCAGAACGGCGACTTCACCTTCCCGTCCCAACAGCTCTGCCATTTTATCCGCTGCGGTTACGCCCGCCTTATAATTATCCGTTCCCAAAAAAGAATACGCCCGGCTGCCCGGTGCTCCTGCATCAAACAACACCACAGGAATGCCCGCATCCAGTGCCTTATTAATCGCCGGGATCAGGGAGTGAGGATCAATCGCGGAAATCGCAATCCCTGCTGGCTTACGGGCAATCGCCTGTTCAATGACAGTCGTCTGTTCCTGAGCATCATAACCGGTAGCTCCTCGATACTCCACAGTCACCCCCAAGGCATCGCCAGCATCCTCAAAACCCTTGAGACCGCTTTTCCAATACTCCAAGCCAGACTTGAACGTAATCATCATATAGGTTTCTCCGATATTGCCTCGGAGCCCTTTTTCCTCCCAAGCTCCCTTCAAGGGCCCCGATTGTTCATACCTGAACACATAGAGCGCAAAGACCGCAATCAGCAGCATATATACCAGCAGCGTTTTTTTCATTTGCCCACCTCTTCCGTACGGTTCCTCAAGTTGTGAATTTTCTGTGATTTCAACTAGATTGTAAACGCAATCATACCAAATTGGAACCACTTCCACTCTTCCAACTTTCAGGTAACGTTAATCCTGCACTAATGTTCCTGCGTTACACTACCTACAATTGTGTTATTGACCCTATACGATTCTTTTGGAAAAGGAGTGATATAGATGAGCAAGCCGCGTATCGCGGAGTGGACAGAACTGCGGGGTCTTGCCTACCTCGCTGTCGTGCTTCAGCATTGCATTGGCGAATATATTTATCGCAGCGACATTCAGCAGCCAGATTCCGTTATGCTCGCAATGCTGTACCATTTGACACGCTTCGGTACACCAACGTTCGTTTTCCTGTCTGCGGCGCTGCTTTTTTATAATGGTAACAAACCGATTGGCTATTCCCGTTACATTGGCAGACGGTTTCGAGATATTTATGTTCCATTTCTCTGCTGGACGGTCGTTTATTGGCTATGTACTCAGAACTGGTCGACTGCGCAGTGGGGAAATATTTATTTTTACAAAGGCATGTTAAAGGAAATGATTATACCTGTCAGCGGATATCATTTGTGGTTTGTGGTGATGATTTTTCAGTTTTATATTTTGTTTCCCTTATTTGCAAAAGCGACCGGGCAGGTGCAAGCGTTTCTACGTCGTTATAGCATGAAAAGACGCAAGCAGCTTGTTTTGGCTGTCATGCTGGTAGCCGCTGCGGCCTATGCACTGCTGTTACAGTGGTCCTACTATGACATGTCTGTATGGAGTACCCGGTTGCCGTCCTTTTGGCAGGCCCTGCTAGATTACCGGACCTATAACTTTGTCATGTACTTTTTCTATTTTATGCTGGGCGCAGTGTGCGCCTATATGACGGACACGTGGCGGGGACTGGCCCAACAGACGTTACCTTGGAATGTATTTGTTTTTATTGGCTTGTTCATGCTCATGGGTCACACCATGCTGATCCAGTCAGGCGATAAGATTAATCTTAATATCTCCACCTATCTTAAACCGAGCACCTTTGTGCTGATTGTCTCGCAGCTGCTTTTGCTGTACGGACTACTGCTCCATTTGCAAAAAGACAAGCGCTCCGAGCCGTTTCTCCGCATGCTAAACTGGATCGGACGTTATTCCTTCGGCGGATATCTGGTACATGCACTCGTGCTGTCCTTCATATCCTATTACACACGCCCGCTTTCACTGGGTGATCATCATTTTACAGCCACGCTGATCACTTTTATTGTCGTGGCAAGTGCTTCTCTGGGTATCAGCTGGCTGTTTGCCCATCTGCCGGGAGGCAACTGGATTGTCGGCTCCAAAGGTCGCCAGCGGTTGAACTGGCGCTCGCCTCGGTTCCAGTTTCCTTCGTCCAAACGTGCTTCCAAAGGCACGCAGGAGCTTGGCTGATCTATAAGGGCCGTTTTCCAGTTCGGAGTTCTGATTCAATCAAAATCAAGACTTTTGCAGGGCTCTCTTATGGAGCTCTGCTTTTTTGTCGGCTTGGTCTAACACGCCATCCCCCGGCTTATTAACATTTTATGACATGAACATGTGTTTTATTTTAAAATAAGTCATTTTATACAATAATCATAAACGTTATGTGGGAGAAGTCACAGTTTTGCATAAAAGGAATGGGGGATGGGAAACCTACACACAAAGAAAAAGGAGTCAATCGGTCGTCTTCAAAATATTTGGCTGAGAAGCTAAAAAGGCTTATGCGCGAGTATCCAACAGCCAAGCAAGGCGAATATGCTGAATAGCTCGGTGTATCCCAAGGGCGTATTTCCCAGCTTAAAAGCTGTTATAGGTATCGCTCAACTCACATTCCAGCAAAACTAAATAACCAGTCGCTCGTTGATCTCAAGAGACTGGTTATTCCAACTTTTCATTAGTAGGAAGGACTATAGCATTTTTGCGCGCCGCCAAAATCCGTACTTTCATATAATTTCTTATATTTCTTACTTGGCCAGCTCACAAGGGCGTTTCCGGATTACTCCAGAAAACGCCTACCTTTTGTTTGCCAATTTTCCTCACATGCTTGACCATAGCTCAAACCCACCAGACATCCCTTTTTAGTCTAGTTTTCGTGAACCGAGGTTGAAGGTGTCCCTGACTCCTGCTTCAATTGAGCTTCATGTGGAGACCCGGACTTACGGTCAAATGTAATCGGGCCTTTACGGTTAACGAGTCGTTTCAGATCGACGGTCATTTCATTTTTCAGCTTATCAATGAGCTGCTCCTCTTTGATTCCTTTGCTTTTAGCGATATCGGCCAACGATTTCCCTTGTCTCAGCTCATTTTCCAACTGGGCAGGAGTGATGCCCAAAAGCTTGGCTACTTTTTCGTTCAGGTGATGATTCCAGCCCCCAGGCCGTTTCCCATGCCCATGCTTGTGAGCATGCCCTTGTCGATGGCAGTCCTGTGGCTCCGTGTTCCCTTGACCATCCTTACCTTGAATCAAGTTGTTGGGAGTAAGAGCTTGCATCTGGAGACCCGTTTCTATACCAGAAGCTCCGGCCGTCCCCGCACTACCATACATCATCACTCCTCCATACAGAGTAGCAGCGATCAATTTCCATTGTTTTTTCATGTTGCATACCCTTCTTTCATTCTTTTTCATCTAATATTTTCTCTTTCCGCTATTTTTATTCGTTTTCACGCCTGTTAAGTAACCATAAAACGGTAAAAAAACGATCTCATGCAAATTTCTATCATGATTACATTTCTTCAATCTACTCTGGCTCCTTGTCATGGAGAGTGAGCAGGAATTAAATCACTAAACTTTTTACAGTAGAACTTAAATTTTTGCAGGTTAAATATTAAGGAAGCTATGATAAAATATTTTAGTAACAGCTTACAATTAAATTTATGGAAGTAAATGATGCATTTTGGTTTACTACGGGCTGCAAAGCATCATAAATTTGTTTCTTGCTTACATTGCCAGCGGTAACTGAACAGGCGGCAACAACGATCACCTCAAATCAAAGTGGTATCCAAGACGGCTACTACTATGAGTTATGGAAGGATTCCGGGACCACAAGTATGACTCTCGATAGTGGTGGCACGTTCAGTGCCGACTACCAACCAAACGGCAATTCGTATTTATGTGTCTATGGGTGGACGGTTGACTCGCTCGTAGAATATTACATCGTCGATAGCTGGGGCAACTGGCTTCCGCCGGGAGCAACGTCAAAGGGCACCATTGCCGTTGACGGGGGGACATAACACATCTATGAGACCATTCGAGTCAACCAACCTTCCATTAAAGGCAATACAACTTTTAAGCAGTATTGGAGTGTCCGGACGTCAAAGCGCACGAGCGGAACCATATCTGTTAGCGAACACTTCAAAAAATAGGGAAACTTGGAAATGAAAATGGGTAAGATATATGAAGTTTCGCTTACGGTAGAGGGATATCAAAGCAGTGGAACTGCTACTGTGACTAGTAATACAATTACGATCGGCGGCAACTCCGGCGGCGGAACTACTACTCCTCCAAACACAAGTACGAAAGTGGAAACGGAGAGTATGACCAAAGGTGGTCAGTACACCGGGAATATCAGTTCGCCGTTCAACGGAGTCGCTTTATATGCCAACAATGATTTGGTGAAATATACGCAGAATTTCTCCAGCGGAACCCATAGTTTTTCACTCCGTGGTGCTTCGAATAACTCCAACATGGCCAGAGTCGACTTAAAAATCGGTGGACAGACAAAGGGCACCTTCTACTTCGGTGGGAGCAATCCTGCGGTCTATACCCTAAACAATGTCAGCCATGGAACCGGAAATCAAGAGATTGAACTCGTTGTAACAGCCGATAACGGGACATGGGATGCTTACATTGATTATTTGGAGATCAACTAAAATCCCGAAGCACTTTATATATTTTTTGCATACTCCTTATTATAAAAATAACAACATCTTGAAAATTGCAATCTGTTATACAATGGCAGTTAACAACTAGAAATCGCTATAAATATATCCATAAGAGATGCAGGTGATAGCGATGGAATGGTATTTTGCGTACAAACAGGAATTAGAGGACGTGTTTCGCCAAGCGGAGGAGCGAACAGCTGCGTTTCCTGCTCCGTTTCAGCATCAGGGTCTTGACTATCTGGCTCGTTTTAATCCATTGCGTGAAGACAGCACACGGAACTACATATGCTACTTGCTTCCCTTTTGGCTGCAAGAAATCACCGGACTGTCTCCCGAAATATGCCGAAAGCTCTCACTTGGCAACGTGTTTGTCATGGCTCACTATTTAATTCAGGATGATGTGATGGACACAGCAGCAGACAACTGTAAATCGCAACTCGCCTTAAGCCAGCTATTTTATACCGAATGTCTAAGCATTTATCGGGACCTTTTTCCCGCGTCCTCTCCTTTTTGGTCACATGCCCAAACCTATGTCGGAGAATGGGCCGTTGGTGTGACATCCGAGGGAACAGAGGACCATTTTCAAGGGAATCGACATCGGGTGGCGCTGAAAGCAAGTCCGTTAAAAATGGCCGGAACAGGCGCTTTACTGCTGGCAGGCCGTGGCGACCTAGTCCAGACCATTACAGCTATGACGGATACGGCACTGCTTGTGCTCCAAATGTCGGATGATTGGGCTGATTGGTCGGAAGACTGGGACGAAAATAGCTACAATTGCCTATTGTCCCATATCAGTGCCGAGCAAAAGAAGGCTTATCGTGACGGATTGAATCCAGAAATGATTCAGGAAGCGATATATGTACGTGGCATGCTTACCAGTTATGCAGGAGTTGCTGATCAGGCAGTCCAGCAGTTGGAATCTATGGAGCCTCCCATCCCCGGCCTGCGTATGTTTGCACGTTCCATCGCGGAAGAACTGGCCGAAGAAGCCGTAGAAATTGAAAGCGGACGCTCGCATTTGAGAAGAGGCGGACTCGATTTTTGGCTCTCCAGAAATATGAAATAATTCTAGATTTTGATGAGTCTTTCGTGGTATACTGACTGGGTAAATATAACCAATTGAATGAGAGGGTGATTTTTGATGGCTACTGAAGTTCTTCAAACACAAGTCATTCAAAAAGCTTGGGAGGATGCCAGTTTTAGAGAAAAACTAATGACAGATCCCAAATCTGCAATCCGTGATGTGTTAGGGGTCGTGATCCCCGATCATATCCAAATCAAAACGTTAGAGGAAACACCTGATCAGTTTTATCTGGTCATCCCTCCAGACCCTTCCGGCGTACTTGCTTCATCCCGGAAACCTCGCTCGATGTGGTAATTTGATTTTCGTAACATACTCGTATTACAATTATTAATCACACACGGGTGGGTTCAGCAAGCTTCCTTTCGTTTTCTCCGAACGCAAAAAGCCGGATATTATCCGGCTACGGGGAAGCGGATGGTCGCTTCTGTTCCCACCCCTTTTGCACTTGTAAAAGATATTTTACCATTCATCGTTTCAATAATCCGAAAGGTCACCATCATCCCCAGACCCGTGCCTTTTGTCTTATTCGAAAAATAAGGCTCACCTAGTCTGGATAAGGTCTGAGCATCCATTCCTTCGCCATTATCCCGAATATGAATGACAGCTTCTCCATTATCCACATAAGCCCATATATGAATATGACCCTGATCTCGCAGCGCTTCAATGCTGTTTTTGATAATATTGATGAACGCCTGCTTGAACTTGGAGGAATTCCCACGTACTTTGATTTCCTGGGGAATATCCAGCGAAATTTTACCGCCCTGCAAATTAGCCATCGGACTAATGATTCCTTCAATATGCTTGAATTCATCTAATATAGTCAGCGTTTTGGTTTGTTCAAATTCCGGTTTGGCAAAGGTTAGAAAATCGGTAATAATCGCGGAAGCCCTATCCAGCTCCTCCAGCGCAATATGCAGATAATCTTTGTTTTTGCCATCCTCCTGCTTACTCATGAGCTGGAGAAATCCGCGAGTCACTTGAAGCGGATTACGTACCTCATGCGCTACAGATGCAGCCAGATCGCTGATGATCTCCATTTTCTCCGAACGTTGAAGCTCATTATTGAACATCTCCAGCTCTCTGGAATAGCGAACCACCTGATTATGCTTTTCTGCCAGTCTTCTACCCAAAATCGCAATCAACGCCAGCACAAAGCCGAACACGCCCCATTTCCACAGGAACATATTATAGTGCCCTTCCCGGATGAAGAACCAGGTCAGTTCACCAACGGAGATGACAGCGAAAAAAGCAAAGCCTACCGATAAAATAATCGCTTCATGATCTCCCTTAAGCGCCATACGAACCGAAGCAAACACTAGCAGTGCAAGTAAAGCCACGAGCAATACGCTCAGGACGGTTACACTGAAAAAATAATATACATCGTTTAACCGCTCCTGTGCACCCAAATTCACAATCATCATGGTAAAGCAGAACAAGGAGTAAGCAGTTAGAACCTTTCGAAACTTGCGAATCAGTAGAATCGAACTGATATTTTGTTCAAAAAAATACGCTAATGAAGGCAACAAGATGAACATTCCCACATCAAAGAGCTGTAAATACAGCTTGCCATAGCTGCGATAGAACGTATACAGAAAAGGCGAATACGTCACAATCATCAAACCAATGGACAGTACAATTGCGCTGAGGGACAGCCACATGGCCATGCTCGGACGGAACAGAAAGAAAGAACAGATCAACAGTACGAGAGCCATGAATATGAACGTGCTGCCCAATACGATATCCAAAACATCCATTCTGACCAAAGTCCCCAGCAATTTACGATAATCACCAGTGATCACATTTCCGATAATACCCAGTCTATTATGGCTGCTTTCCGTCCATATGTATAATGTTTTACCGCTATCTTCCGGTTTCAACGGAATCAGAATACGATTATTTTCATAATTGTACCCACGGTAGGATTCGTAAAAATTGATGCCATCCTTATACAGCGTAATATGCCGGCCATAGATATTTTCAAAAAGCACCGCTGGCGTTTCATCATTAAGTGATGGCAGACGAATACGAATCCAGGCAGAGCCGATATTGCCAGGCTGCTTGGGCAACTGTGAATCTTCCTGAATATGCATCCAGGTCTTGCTAGGGTCCCTTACCTCATCTAAGGAGCCATCCTCCCCTTCCACTCCCCATCTCATATCCCATGAAAGTATCTTGCTTTTTCTTTCCGGGGTCGTTTTTGCCGCAAAGACGGGGTGGCTGAGCGACATTAGCATCACAATGACCGCCAGCAGAGCGGCGACAGCTTTGGGCACATGCCTCATGTTAAGCACCTCAAAGTTACAAAGTAGGATTTACAAATTTGTATGCATTTTTACAATTTTAAACGTCCTGAAATAATATTATTCTATACGATGATGTACATACCTTCTTCAAAAGAAGGGTATCATGTTCTTTTTACTCATTATTTGTAAAATCTTTATATTGGTTAATAATCATTTCTTGCTCGTGGCACTCCATCTGCTTTCTGAGCCCCATGGCTAATCATCGGCCCGGACATGACCATTCCAATTCATATCCCTCCCTCTCCTCTTTATCATATCACAGCGGTTACGAAAAAAACGTTTATCGTGAATGCCATATTCCCTTTCGCATGATTTTAACCTTTGACAGACACACTAACTCAAGGTTTAGCCTTTCTACTGTTTGGGTAAGGTCGAAATAAGCATCAAAAGTAAAGGAGCTGAGCAACATGGCCAAACGTGACGATCGCACCACTGAGCTGCATGACTATAATTTTGAGCCTTCCCTGCAAAACGCGGAAACCAACTGGGAGAATCTGACCGCAGGACCGGATACCCAACTGGAAAATATCCCTGACGCTGATGAACTGACACCAGGCAGTACCGTCGACCCTTCCGCTCCTGCCGAATTCCTGCATGGTACAGATTTGTTGAACGGTAGCGACGGGGATGAGGATTAGATCCAGGATAACGTTTACCTCCCCTCCTAAACAGGTAATAAAGATTAAACACTGGAAGAAGTTGACTGGTCCCTATGTATAAAGATCCAATGTCTCAGGCCGATATGGAGTACCAACGTTACAAAGCCTTAAATCCTGTGGAAGAAGACGATCGCAGGTCTGCGGACAAGACGATTACGACTGATCCTATGCAGGATTTTACCGAAGACAACCCACGAGGAGTCGCATCGGCAAAGCCTGTGCCCAGAGATCGAGGCAGATAAGAAAAAGCGGATAGGGAATGCAAAAAGGGTGCTGCACAAGCCACACAGATGATACTTGGCTTGAGGGGCACCCTTTTTAGCTTCGTATATTACAATGGCAGCAACGCTACCGTCGACTTCGCTTCCAATCTCTCTACCATCTCATTCCATGCTGCAGATTTGGTATGATCATTACCACAGTAAGGGTCATAAATTTCCGCAAACATCCCCGCAACCTGGGCAAGCGCGTGCAGATCGGCCTCACGACGTGTCCAATGAAAACGGCCTATGCCGAGCCGTTGCTGTACACATTATAACCGATTCAAATCAAGGGCGAAAACTGTACCGGATAAACAGGGCTTGCCTTCTGCACCTACTTTGTTTAAAATAAGATTCAAATCTTTTGAATACCATGAACAAAGACATGGACGGAGACAAGTAAACGTCTAACTGGATTCCCACAGAAAGGTACGAATTGCTGAGAGCGTACCGTAATCCCGCGTTGAAATTCACTCCCGAGTCGAGCCTTGAACCGACAAAAGGATTCATTCCTTTGTCCGCATTAGAGGTTTCCGGAAGCCCCCGTTACGGGCATCAAGCTCAGAAGTACTGCCGTCGCCTGAATTGTCGTTGACGACTCGTATGTACACTTCTGTAATTAGGGTGGTACCACGGCATTCGTCCCTTGCGACGAGTGCCTTTTTGTGTTATTTTCTGCCAAAAAGCCTATGAGCTAACAGAAAAAACAAATTTAAATTCGGGAAGGGTGTACTGTATGTCAACCAATGAAAATTCTTTGGAGCTGTTGCGGGAACAGCTCGATGCGACAAACTTGCAATTGCTGGAGCTGCTGTCCCAACGTGCTGAACTGGCGGGACAACTCGGAAAATTGAAGGAAGCGCAAGGGGTACCCGACTTTGATCCGGTACGTGAGCAGCAAATGCTGGATAAGCTGATCGCGGCTAACCGTGGACCTTTTGACGATGCTACGATTCGCCAATTGTTCAAAGATATTTTCAAGGCTTCTCTGAACTATCAAAAAGAAGAGCACAAAAAGCATCTGATCGTCAGCCGCAAAAATCAGCCGGACAGCACGGTCATTAAGGTCAAAGATACCTTGGTGGGCGGCAAAGCCTCCATCATGGTTGCAGGTCCCTGCTCTGTGGAAAGCTACCAGCAAACTCGCGAAGTGGGAGCGGCTCTCAAAGAGGCAGGTGTACCGATTCTGCGTGGCGGTGCGTTCAAGCCGCGTACGTCTCCGTACGATTTCCAAGGGCTGGGCATTGAAGGTCTGCAAATTCTCAAGCGCGTAGGCGATGAGTTCGGGCTGGCGACGATTAGTGAAATCGTCGATCCAAGACATTTGGAGGAAGCCATCCAATACATCGACATCATTCAAATCGGTGCACGCAACATGCATAACTTTGAGCTGCTCAAGGCTGCGGGTGAAACCAGAACTCCGGTTCTGCTCAAGCGCGGACTGGCTGCAACCATGGAAGAATTCCTTCATGCAGCGGAATACATCGTTTCTCGTGGCAACACGCAAGTCATGCTGATTGAGCGCGGTATTCGCACGTATGAAAAATGGACCCGCAACACGCTGGACATTTCCGCTGTACCGATTTTGAAAAAGGAAAGCCATCTGCCTGTACTGGTAGACGTGACTCACTCCACAGGACGTAAGGACATTCTTGCCCCTTGCGCCAAAGCCGCACTGGCTGCTGGAGCTGACGGCATTATGGTGGAAGTTCATCCGAATCCGGCAGTGGCTCTGTCCGATGCACAGCAACAGCTGAACATTCCTGAGTTCAATAAATTCATGTCGGAAGTAAAAGAATCCGGTTTATTCAAAGCATAAAACTAATTTTATGCAAGGATTCATAAACCGCTTTCATTTTCTCTGGTTATGATGTAGAATCTAAACAGGATTGTGACTGATCATGCAGGCAAAACCTAGATATATGTATGCTCCATTTTTTCTGAAGCATATATGTATTTAGGTTTTTTTTATATCCAAATTACGAATAAAAGGAATGCCTACATGGTTATCATCCTCAAAAACATCAAGTAGAAACTCAGAGAGGGGAACAGAAATGAGAGAAAGAAACGGAAGGCTCCGATTTCCTTAAAACACTATTCCTAGATGATGATAAAAGAGATTTATACGTTCAAACTTGGGGTGGAACCAATACCACAGCCAGAGCTCTAAAGTCCATTGAAGACGAATATAAAAATACAGATCAATGGGAAACGATTCAAAAAAAAGTAAGTGATAAGCTCGTGCTGTATATCATTTTGGACCAAGACGATAGCTACAATAACTACATTGCAAAAAATTGGCCTGACATTAGAATTATCAATGATCAATCTAACTTCTGGCATCCCGCCTATGCCTGGAAAATGCATACGGAGGAAGTAAACAGCAAGCTGCATGGAGAATGGAATTTCAAAAATATCCAGGATGGTCACGGCAAGCTGCTGAATATGTACGCCTTGATGGGTGATGGAAAAATCATTAAAGGTGAATTGGATAAAGAACAAAGAGGCAGTGAAGCCTACTTAAAGAAAAATCCTCAATACGACAAGTATGATTTTATTTCGGAAGGGGATTCTCCGTCCTTCTTCTATCTGATTGATAATGGCTTGCGGAGTATGGAAAACCCAACCTATGGAGGCTGGGGAGGCCGTTTTGGTGTCGTTAACGATAAATTATTTAGAAATACGGTACTAGATTACGATGTATATACGAAAAGATTCGAAGCAGAATATTCGCTGATGCGATGGTTCGATGATATTCAAAATGACTTCGCTGCTCGTGCGGATTGGGCGATTGCGTCCGACTACAAAGATGCGAACCACAATCCAACGTTGACCATTAAAGAAGGATTGGATCTTACTGCTAAACCAGGGGAAAAAATCACGCTGCATGCTGAAGGGTCCGAACCGGATGGTAATTCATTAACCTATAAGTGGTGGAGATATTTTGAAGCAGATACGTATGAAGATTCTAAAGTAAAGCCAGCACAGGTTAAACCTGAAATGGCGGGGAACATGCAGCTCGGACTTCATCAAGAAGTAGCGAAGGATGAGAAGTTAAACACCATTGACTTGCAAGGTAGTGACACGAATACAGTAAGCTTTACCGTTCCTGCAGATGCTAAATCAGGAAATACGATTCATATCATTGCAGAAGTGCAGGACAATGGAAAACACACTTTAAAACATTATCAGCGTGTGATTGTAACCGTAAAATAACAGACCGAACGTCCAATACAAAGGCTCATGGGAAGTACAGCTTCCATGAGCCTTTTATTTATGCATATCATTATCATTCTGCGGGTATGCTCTACACGTTCAAGGCTTTTTCTCAGTCATAGGCACATAATATCCTTTACCATTCGGGCCCATGGCGAATTTATTGCGAAGATGGATCAGATTAGGGCCGAACTTGGCCTCCAGCTCTTCACGGAATTCATACAATATTTCCATGATATAAATATCATGAATAATCACTTCCGTAATTGGCAACACAAGGCCAGGATGCAATGACCATGCAGCACGGCTATCGTCACCGAGGGAAAGTATACCCGCTACAACCTCCCGGTCATCTATGCTGAGTACAATCCACCGACCGCCAATTTCAGACGTAATCTCCTCACTCATATCATGATGGTACACGGTAGCGAAATCAAAGTTAAGTTCCCCGTATGCTACAATAATCACTTCAATTCCTTGTTGTGCGGCTTGCTCAAGGGTATCCCTGAACACCTCAGCATCCTCTTTCCAAATTTCCAGCAAAATCCGGTGTTTGGCTCCCTTTACCCCTTCATTTATGCGATTGATAATGGCTTCATAGCCTGATATATTCCAAATATTCTCTCTATTTTGAAACGATGCTGTGTACTGCTCCAAACTCTCCTGCGCCACATTGAAAATCTGCTCTGCTCTGCGTTTTCTTTGGGCAATCAATTCATGCGGCGGGAGCGGCACATAAAGCGGCGTATTTTCTTGACTTACGATAATATCCCCGCGGTTAACCATTCCTGACAAAACCTCATAAATTTTGGATCTCGGTACTCCGGAATTCAATGAAACAGCGTATCCCGAAAGTGGAGAACTCTCCAATAAGGTCACATAAGCTTTGGCTTCATATTCACTAAAATTCAGATCACGTAGAATGTCTAATACATTAGGTTTTGGTTTCATGACGGATTCTCCTCAATTCAATTGTTCATCCCTACTATATCATTTCCCCTTGACAAAATCCGGTATACGCACTATTTTTTTAATAGTAGTTACTTTAGTAGTCACTATAGTAGTCACTATTTCAATTTCACAAGAGGTCATCTCAGGGAGGATTTTTACTTGAACAAGGTCATAGCTAACCACAGCCAAAGCAGCCGAATCTACTATGGTTCTACGATTCTGGCCCTGCTGATCTGGAGCACGTCGTTTATTGCCACAAAAGCGGCCTATATTAGTTTCCCCCCTCTTACATTGGGTCTGTCCAGATTTATCATAGCTTCCATTGTGCTGGGTATCGTATTGCTTATCAAAAAAGAATATGTCAAAGTGAAGCCAAAGGATTTGGCTACGATTTCATTTAGTGGTGTTTTGGGAATCACTCTTTATTTCTCAATGGAGAATATAGGGGTTAGCCTGACTACCGCTTCCAATGCAGCATTGATTGTCGCGTCATATCCCGCGATAACATCGCTGCTTGAACTCATTTTGTATAAAGTAAGAATATCCAAATATAAAATCTGCGGCATCGCACTGGCTATGATAGGGGTATATTTCTTGACCTCGGTCAGCGAAGGCTCGGGTGGAAAAAATCAACTCATTGGGAATTTGATATTGATTGGAACAGGTTTTGCATGGGCATTTTATACTTTTATGACGCGCAAGGTTGTGGACAAATACCCGCCTGTGACGTTATCTTTTTATCAAACCGTTGCAGGCAGTATCTTTTTCATACCACTGGCCCTATTGGAAAAGGATAGTTGGCAGGCTCCAACAACGGCATCGTTAACATTGTTAATATATCTGGGTGTGTTCTGCTCTGTTATTGCATTTTTGCTCTACAACTATGGCTTAATCAAGCTGGCACCGAGCAGCTCCGTTTCGTTGATGAATTTGGTTCCGATATTTGGGGTGCTATTCTCTGTGTTACTATTACAAGAAACAATTACATGGCGCCAAATCATTGGCGGTATGGTCGTCATTATCGGCGTCCTGCTGAGTGCACATCAAATAAACAGCAAACAAAAGGAGCAATGAGAATAAGTCGGTTGCATTTATGCAGTCGGCTTTTTTTCTTTTATATAAAAATGGCGGTTATATTGATTGATGAGGTTATCCAAAATTGCAGACTGTCTAAGCACACTGGCATGGCCGAAGCCATGTTTTGCCTGTAAAACATACAGCTTTTGACGAGCTTTTTCCAGCTTTTGACGTAAAATGTCGTCTCCTATCATAATATATCCCTCCTTGTCATATGATTAGTTTAGTGGGTTATGGATAAGTTAACTAAAAGTAAAGGTTTGGGATAATTATCTATTAGCACAAAAAAAGACCTTATTCTTCTATCGTGGAACAACCACGTAGAAGCTGATATAATCGAATGGAATGGAGATGATGACATGGCTAAAAAGAGAAATTCGTCGATGCCCGCTCCAGCGGCTCAAGACAAGCCTGCTACGTTGAAGGATCTGCTGAGTCAGGATGTGCTGAATAAGCTTAAGGCTCAGGCGAATGAAGCCCAAGCAGAGCAGGACAAGCGTAAGGAAGACGAGCGGCAGCGTGCCCTCGAAGCAAAAAAGGCAGAACAGAAGAAGCTAGACAACAACTTTGAGCATCTGCTGAATAACACCAATTTGGATTGGCACAAATATAAATAAGCCAAAACCACCCCGGTTTTGGCTTATCTCCACGCTCGATTATATTATAGCCAGTCACGGATGTGTTGTACCGAGTACAGCACCCCTACCCAAACCGGCAGACTGAACGCCATCCCCCATATAAGACCTTTAGCCAGCTTTTTGTCTACCTCCACCATAATCCTGCCCCTTTCCTTGGGAATAGCAGCAGTATGGGCCAAGAATACGGTATTCAAACCCGTATTTCCCAAGCCCAACAAAAAAAGGTATGATAGAAAACGGAAAAGTGTTCTGCGCTGCCCCAAACTATAATTAGGATTTTACACATCTAATCTTTCAGGAGGAATTCAAATGATCCGAAAAACAATACGTCCTTGGTATATGCTCTGCCTGCTGGCTACCATGCTCGTGCTGGTTGCCGGATGTGGCACAAAAGCGACAGATGTAGAAGCCGCAAGCCGGACAAGCAGTACAACCCCTGCCGCGACGAAAGACAAAAGTAAACCTGTTTCCCATCCTATCGTTACGATTGTCATGAACGATGGTAAAAAGATTAAACTTGAGCTGTACCCTGAAGTAGCACCGAATACCGTTAACAATTTCATTTCCCTGGTGCAAGAGGGAGCTTACAACGGTACGATCTTCCATCGTGTAATTCCGGGCTTTATGATTCAGGGTGGCGATCCGCAAGGTAATGGTACAGGTGGTCCAGGCTACAGTATCAAAGGTGAGTTCAAGAGCAATGGCTTCAACAACACGCTCAAACACACACGTGGTGTATTATCCATGGCCCGCTCAGCGGATCTGGATTCAGCCGGATCACAATTTTTCATCATGGTTGCCGATGCGGACTACCTCGACGGTCAATATGCTGCTTTCGGTAAAGTGACGTCCGGGATGGAAGTGGTCGATGCCATCGTCAACTCCAAACGGGACAGCAACGACAAGCCGATCAAACCAGCTACGATGAAAAAAGTAACCGTGGACACGCTGGGTAAAAAATATCCGGCTCCAGTCAAAGTAAAGTAAACGAAATAGCAGCAACGACCTTGTGCATACGCATGAGGTCGCTTTTGCATATCACCTGATGCTTTCTAAGCTGCAGTCTCTGTGATGTAGTAAGAGTATATACACAAAAGGAAGCGTTTTCAATCATTATTTTATCCTTTTTTTATCACCCTGGGGCCATTGTCAGCGTTCGACTCTGAATCAACAGCCTCTTGCGCTTCATAAGCTCCTTGATCTGATTCAGTATACCCGGCTCATTCTCCGCTATGACTACGACCTGCCGCGTAAATGGGGTAGCCAGCTGATAAAAACGGCTATGGAGCAAGGACTGATAATGACCTGTGCCGCAACTCGCGAAGGGTCCAGCGACAAATTAGGCCAAGCTGTTTGATCCTGAAAGCCGTATTTGGATACCACCATCATGAGCGCTGCGCCAATCCCAACAATAAAATGCGTGCGTATGCCCGCTTCCTTCATCCGACTTTTCCGTTCATAGCCGATTAACGCGCCGCATAGCCCGGCAAACATGACCCGAATCAGATAGTCCCAATCCCACATACTTAGTTCACTCCACTATATGATAATGTCTTGAAAACAATTCAAATGCACGGCAGATGAGCCGTTTATACAGCTGTTATTTTGTTATTACCCAAATTTTAAGGAACTTCCACCTCATGCTTGGGAAGGTTGCGATGTCCTTTTCTGCCCTTCAGCAGCCACCGTTCCGGTGTGTCCTGCACACCATCAAGTCTCAGGCTGAACGCTCTTGACGGTAAATGGCGTATGTGCAGCAGTAGACGGTTGCCGTCTGCCACAGCATCGACAAGCTCCAGCGGTGTCAGTGAATCGTTGCTCACCGTAACTCTCAGATGGCTAGCTGTGTCAGTTGTGCCTGTTGCGCCCTCCCGACTCCAGAGGCGCAGCTCATCTACAGACGGCGTGGCAATCCGCTTGCTGAAGGAAACAATCAGCTCATCAGCGGCCGTTCGCTCTGCCCTAAGCGGTCTGGGCGGCTCATCATACATATAGCCACCCAGATGATATTCATAGGCGGTCCAGGCAGCGTAGCCGCCCTCCAGCGCAGCAGCTGCAAACCGCCGCGTCCACTCGCGGTCACGAACCATGCGCGCGAGGGAACCGATATCAGCCTGCACCCCGAGGGGCAGGTCAGGATAAGCGGCGCGTATCGACTGCGCAATGCGGGCATAGCCGT
>NZ_ASSB01000066.1:0-48819 GCF_000520755.1 Paenibacillus sp. 1-18 | reverse complement strand
CCTTCGAATGCTTCGGCTACAGCTTCAGCTCCGGCCAAAATCGCCCGCTCCGCTTCCATACGCAGCATGGCCGGTCCTTTGGCCATATTTGAAGTGCCCATGCGCACCTTACGGTTGACCAAATCCGGGTGCGAGACATCCGCATTTACACCAACGTCCACAACCCTGACATCTGCCCCCGCATGGCGTGCAAGTACATTAATGGCCGCACCGCCTGACAACATGTTATACAGCATTTGCTGCGTGACCTCAGCCGGGAAGGCACTGACCCCCTCTTCACATACACCGTGATCCGCAGCCATGACCATCACGGTTTTGCGAGTAAATTCAGGCTTGTCTCCCCCTGTAATTCCTGCCAGCTGAATGGCCAGACTTTCCAACTTTCCAAGACTTCCCGGCGGCTTCGTTAATTGGTCCAAATGCTTAGCAGCGGCCGATGCAGCCACCTCATCCGGCGGGGTTATGCTATTAATTAGCTGATGCAGCTTTTCGCTCATACCTTCCACTCCCTGCTTCTTTTATATTGCTATAAAATCTCCTATTCATCTGCTGCCATCACGAGTACTCCTGCGCAGCAAAAGCTGTGGTACACCGCTATCTGGATGAGGAAGCATCACAGGCTCAACGCCGTATACACGGTGAATTCGCTCCTTGGTTAACAACTCCGCTGAGGCTCCCACCCCTTCAACCTTTCCATCCTTAAGCACAAGCAAATTATCGCAAAATTGGGCTGCCAAATTAAGATCATGTAGGACAGCAATGATCGTCACACCCGTTTCTTGCCGCCATTCTGCCAGCAGCTCCATAAACTCAAGCTGATAACGCAGGTCCAGGTAGGTTGTAGGCTCGTCCAGCAGCAATATTTGTGGCTCCTGCACCATCACCTTTGCCAAAGCTACACGCTGCCGTTGTCCTCCGCTCAGGCGATCCATTGCTCTGTCCGCCAGCGAAATAAGACCCAAGCGCTCCAGCACACGATCCGTGATAAGGTCAACATCCACACCCTTTTCCCTGCCCAGCCAGTCCTGATGAGGAAAACGTCCCATTTCTACGACTTCCCTGACTGTGTATCCCACGGGAGGAAGCCCCTCCTGTTGGAGTACGGCTATAATTCGGGAAAGCTCTTTTCTGCTGTAGCTGCCAACCTTTTTACCATAGATATGAACGCTGCCCGAGGTGGGCTGATCTACACCGGAAAGCAAATGCAGCAGGGTCGATTTTCCACTGCCATTCGGACCAATAATGCCCCACCACGATCCCTCATCTACGCTCCAGCTTATATTCTCTAACGCATGAAACTCTCCAAAAGCACGAGTCAAGCCAGTTGCCTCTAATGCCGAAGTACGCGTCTTCTGTGATCCACTTTGTTCTGTCACAGCAGTTCCCCCCTGCGCAGCTTTTTGTTCCGATACAGGAGGTATGCGAAGAACGGAGCGCCGACAAAGGCCGTCATAACACCCAGAGGGATTTCCGTTGGAGCCAACAACGTGCGAGCCGCAGTATCTGCCCAAGCCATAAAAATAGCTCCACCCAGCGCGGACAACGGAACAATCACCCGATAATCAGGACCTGTGACCAGACGAATGATATGCGGTACGACGAGTCCTACAAAACCAATGACTCCACATACCGAGACAGCGGCAGCTGTCAGCAGTGTGGATACGATCAGCACAGATAGTTTCGTGGCATCTACCTGAACTCCCATGTGAGCCGCCTGACGTTCACCCAAGGCCAGAATATTCAGCACCCTTGCCCGGTTCCACAAAAACACTAATCCTATGACCACATAAGGTAAAAGAATTCCCGTATATGACCAACCACGCAGACTGAGACTTCCCATCGTCCAGTACAATATTTCATTGACTGTTTCTTTCGACATGGCTGTCAGAAAGGAAACAACCGCACCCAGAAAAGATTGCATCACCACACCCGACAAAATGAGACTTTGTGTCGGAATCTTTCCACCTTCCCGTGCCAGCGTCAGCACCATCCACAGCGTGAGCATTCCGGTGAAAAACGCCACCAGCGGCAGCGTCCATATGCCAACAAATGAAAACTGAAGCCCCCAATAAATCAGCACCGCCGCTCCTACCGAGGCACCCGAGGACACTCCAAGCGTGTATGGATCAGCCAACGGATTGCGAAGCACTCCCTGAAATCCGGCTCCCGCCAGCGCAAGCGCTGCACCTACCAGCATTCCGAGTAACACCCGTGGTAGTCTGACCTTCAAAATAATCTGCTCCGAGGACGTATTCCAATCGGGTGTAAACGTCTCACCTAATCCCGGTAGATGATTAACCAGAATACCTGTGATTTGGCTGACCGGAAGCTTGGCCGAGCCCATGCCGAGACAGAGCAGCAACGTCAGCAGCAGCAAGGCCAGGCCTACACCTCCAAAGCCGATCAGTCTACGGTTCATTTGAAAATTTCAGGATACACGCCTTTGGCCACTTCCTTGAGACCTTCTGTCACGCGCGGACCCGGACGGCTGATCAAATTATCATCCACGGCAAAAACCCGGTTATTGCGAACAGCCGATATTTGATCCCATCCACTGCGGGCTTTGATAATCTCGCCAAGCGTCTGACCTGTTTTGTCGTCCTTGACACTTTTGCTGTACAAAATCACGTCTGGATTTGCAGCAATAATATTTTCCTCGCTGATCTGGTACCAGCCCTTCTGGGTCGCACCTACATTTTCGCCGCCTGCCAGTGTAATCAGCTCGTCCATAAATTCACCCTTGCCCACCGTCCAGCCAGGTGAAAACTCAACATACACTCGCAGCTTCTGGCCTTTGCCGATATTTTTAACACCGTCCTTCACTTCCGCTACATCTGCTCTCATCTTGTCGGTCACCGTTCTTGCTTCTTTCTGATGATCGGTGATTTTCCCATATAATTCGATGTTAGCTATGACATCTTCAACCGTTTTCGGTTCGGTTTTAAAAATCATAATTCCCATATCACGCAGCTTGGTGGTAGCCTGCTCACTAAGGGATATCCCTGCAAAAACGACATCCGGATTCGCAGCAATAATCGCTTCTTCATTCGGCTTCATAATACCGCCCATTTTGGGCTTTTTTGTCGCCGCTTCCGGGTAGTCGGAGTAGTCGGATACGCCGACTATTTCTTTATCCAGCCCGATCGCGAACAGCGCCTCGGTTTCTGCCGGGGAGACGGAAACGATCTTGTCCGGCGCTTTTTTGAACGTGAACTCCTGGCCTGTTGCGTCCTTAATCGTTAACGGGTAAACCGTTTTGCCCGGAGGCTCTTTTGCAGCCGCTGAATGTCCCGTCTGCTGCGAAGAAGCCTGATTTCCTTTATTTTCGGCGTTTTTTCCATTCGCGCCACATGCACTCAGTACAATCACTAAGACTAAAGCCAATAGACCTGTTGTCCAGACCTTTATTTTTTTTCCTGACATGCTTTACACCCCTCCATAAAAATCGTAAGAGCATCGCTTGAACATCATCCGCTAACTTTTAAATCCAGCCTCTTTCCCTTCAAAAAAACCCCGCATCCTTATATCAGGACACAGGGTCACGTTAGCGCAGATCATGCGCAGGCGGCAGCTTCTTCCGCATGGACAGTCACTGCGAACACGTCATCCTTTCCTCGAAGGATTATGGTGAGAGGCGGACGGGCAGGTATCCTGACTTATAGCAAGCTGCCGCAGCCCAAGTTCCTTTATATGCTTGACGGCACATAAAGCAGGGCTGATAGGCAATTACCATTTACAGTGGCGGGACCGCGCCGGATTCACACCGGCTTCCCTTTTAACAGCGAGTAGATGAAATTTCCATTACACTGCGCTGACCTCGTCTGCTGGATATTTGATGTAGTGTTAGTCAAGCCGTTCTTTTACTTGATGATTATAGGTTAAAAAGAGACTGCTTACAACCCAGACAGCCTGTTTACCAGTTCTCGTCTAGTGAATGAGAAAGTATCTTCGCCATGAACTTGTGTGGCTCTATCAGCCTCAACTGAATTCTCAATGCCTCTCCCGGCTTTGGATGTAAGCTCCAAAAACCGTGTCCCGGAATTAGCATATGAGCCAGCTGGCGAATGACGCCGCCATGCGTGACGACCAGAACAGAGGGAGGGGCATCAGCCAAACTTAATTGCTGAGGCTCCATAGCAATTCGCCACTCATACAGAGAGTCAAGAAATTCGTGCAAACGATGCTCAAATTTTGCCCAAGATTCCCCTCCAGGAGGCGTGATCCGTTGCGGCTCATCAATCCAGGCACGATACAATGCCACATTCTTAAGCATGTCATACGTTTTTCCGTCCCATTCACCAAAATCAAGCTCTCTCAGGCGTGGCTCCATAATAGGGGACTTGGCGGATAGAGTGCGTCCAGCTTTTAATTCTGATTCTGGCAAAATGATCTGTAGGGTCTGGCGACACCGCATCAAATCGCTGCAATAGATTCGAGCAAAGGACCGACCCTGCAGCTTCTCCCGCAAAGGCTCCAGTTCCTGCCCTGCTCCCGCTAGCAAACCAATATCTGTGTGTCCTAGATATCGACGCTCCCTGTTCCACAGGGTTGTGCCGTGACGTACCAGCACAAGCTCCAGATCCCATTGCGAATCTTCATTAACATGTCCGCATGCCTGTTTCTCCTGTTCCTTCAAAATGTATTTCAAGGTCCCGTCACTCCTCACTGCGTCCATTCCAAGGCAAAGCAGCCTGCGGCTCCTAGCAGACACAATCCAACAAACATGCTGGACACGGTGAACATCAGCCGGATTGTGTGCCGGATATCCTCCGACTCCATCGGTCGTATCCGATCGCCCATGTATGCACGAAAGGAGCGGACGCCGTGATAGACGTTAAAGCCTCCAAGCCGAATCCCCAGCGCACCGGCAACGGCCGATTCCGGGAAGCCGCTATTCGGGCTTGGGTGCAGACGAGCATCGCGCTTGACAGTGCTCCAGCTTCTTGCAGCATCATGCCGATGCATCCACGCCGCTACCATAAGCATAACCGCTGTCAAGCGTGCCGGAATGTAGTTAGCTACATCATCCAGCCGTGCCGAGGCCCAGCCTAAATGCAGATACTTTTCATTTTTGTAGCCAACCATGGAATCGAGCGTATTTACGGCACGATAAGCCAGCGCCAAGGGGGCCCCTCCGATCAGGGCATAAAAAAGCGGAGAAATAATCGCGTCAACGATGTTTTCTGCGACCGTTTCGACGGTACCGCGTACAATTTCAGGCTCATCCAGCTGCTGCGTATCCCGCCCGACAATCATACCGAGCTCCCGGCGTGCCGCAGGCAGGTTACCCGCCTGCAACTCGCGGTAGACTGCCATGCCCGCTTCCTTGAGTCCTTTGGAAGCAATCGTGGTTGCGATCAGAATGATTTCTGCACCAACAGACAGCCACGGGTGAACCCAGGCAAGCAAACGCAGCAGCGCCCAAGCGAGCGCAAAGGCCCCTCCCGCCACAATAAGTGGCAGCAGCAAGCCGGCGCGTTTCAGTCCACGGTCGCTGCTGACCTGACGGCGAATCGCCTTTTCCAGCGCTGAAATGACATATCCCATTCCGATGACCGGATGCGGCAGCCACCTCGGATCGCCAATTAGCCTGTCCAGAAGATAGGCCGCTAAGATAATCAAGCTAACTGTCACGCCAACGCTCCTCCTCCAGCACTTCACCCAATGCAGACAGCAGTAAGCCGTTGGCTTCCGCGTCCTTGACCGCAATCCGAAAATGGCTCGCCGTCAGCCCTGGATACATAGCACAGCTACGAATAAGAATTCCACGCTGTCCAAGCGCCTGCTGCACAGCCAATGCACTCCACGTTCCCGGCGCCCGTACCAGTACATAATTCGCTTCGCCGGGAATGACGCCGCAGCCCCATTCCGCCAACGCGGTCAGCAAACGGCTGCGTTCCATAGCAATCAGCTCCTGTGTGCGCCGCTCGTAGGCCTCCCCGCTTCGCAGACACGCCTCCCCAGCCAGCAACGCCAATCCGTTCACACTCCAGGTCACCTGTTTGTCTGTCATTCGCCGGATATAGTCTGGATGAGCAATTGCGTAGCCTAGGCGCAGACCAGGAATGGCATAGAATTTAGTCATCGACCGGATCAAAATCACATGAGGATACCGATCCAGCACAGGCAGCAGTGAAATTCGCCGCTCCAGTGGGATAAAATCAATGAAAGCCTCATCCACCACCAGCACGGTGCCCGTTTTGCCAGCCGCCTCTGCCAGCTCACGCAGCTCCTGCTCGCCATATTGCACACCGTTAGGGTTATTGGGCTGCCCCAAAAACAGTACATCTACCTGCTCCATGAGCTGGAGTATATCCTCCACGTCAGCCTTCCATTGCAGCGAGGCTTTGCCGTATACCCGGCTTACCTCGGCCCCGAATTTGCCTGCCAGCTCTGCATATTCTGAAAAGCATGGCTCCACCGTACCCACACGTTGGGGAGCCAATCCTAACAGCAATAAAGCCATGCTTTCAGCCGCACCGTTTCCGATGCTCAGCGACTCGGGTGGAACATACAATCGCCGTGCCAGCATATTTTTAAAATTCCGGTGCCCCGGATCTGGATAGCGAATCACAGTATCCAACGCGCTTTGCAGAACCTCTAGCACCTCGGGCGGTGGACCGAGCGGATTAATATTGGCGCTAAAATCCACAAAATCCGCAGCAGCTCCGCCAAATGTCGCCGCAGCCGTTTCCCTGTCTCCGCCATGACCGTAAACCTCTATCATTGCCTATCATCCTTTCCGGCCAATCCTGATCATTTAGCTCCATTATGGGGCTGTTTTTCGCGTCCCGTCAATGCAAATGAGCTTTTGTGTACATTGCTCACTTGGGTTACAATAGAAGATGGTACACGTAAAATTACACAGTTTGTATACGGAGGAATGGACATGCTGTTCATCGACAACCAGGGCATACACGATCCAGCCATTAATCTTGCCATTGAGGAGTATGCGCTCAAGCATCTACCGCTGGACGACAGCTATCTGCTGTTTTACATTAATCAGCCTTCTATTATTATAGGGAAGCATCAAAACACCATTGAAGAAATCAACGCCGAGTTTGTCAGAGGCAACCATATTCAGGTCGTTCGTCGCCTGTCCGGCGGTGGAGCTGTATATCATGACCTCGGTAATTTAAATTTCAGCTTCATTACCAAGGATAACGGGGAGTCCTTTCATAATTTCCTCAAATTTACGCAGCCTGTTATTGATGCCCTGCGCCAAATGGGTGTGGAAGCCGAAATGACCGGACGCAACGATCTTCAAGTCGGTGAACGCAAAATTTCGGGAAACGCCCAGTTTGCCACACGTGGACGCATGTTCAGCCACGGTACATTGATGTTTAACCTGAATCTGGACAATGTGGCTGCATCCCTGCATGCTAACCCTGAAAAATTCAAATCCAAAAGCACCAAATCCGTCCGCAGCCGCGTTGCTAACATCAGCGAGCTGATGGATCGTGAAATGACGATAGAGCAATTTCGTGAGGAACTACTGCGTTTCATATTCGGAGTAGAGCTGGATCAGGTACCCCAATATAAGCTCACCGATTCCGATTGGGCTAAAATTCATGAAATTTCCAAAGAACGCTATCAATCCTGGGACTGGAATTATGGTCAATCCCCGGAGAGCAATATCAAGCACACCCGCAAATTCCCGGTCGGTATTATTGATATCCGCATGGACCTTAAGGAAGGCCATATCCGTGACATTAAAATCTATGGTGATTTCTTCGGTGTGGGCGACGTTGCTGATATTGAAAATATTCTGCGTGGCAAACGCTATGATGAAGACGAGGTTCGTCAAGCCTTGTCCTCTCTCGATTTGAAGCATTATTTTGGTAATATTGAGCTGGACGACTTTGTCGGGCTTGTATTTTTGGAAGACTAACAGCTACTTTTTCCTATCGTTTCAAACCAATACTTCAGTGGTTATAAGGGGACAGGCTCTTATAGGGGTCGTCCCCTTTTATTGTGATATTGTGATATTGTCATTTTGAATATTATGAGATACAATTTTAGCATTGCCCCATGATAGAGATAAAGGAGAGATTACCGATATGTATAAATTAATTGCTATTGATATTGATGATACACTTATTAACGATCAGAAGGAAGTTACTCCAGCGACACAACAGGCCTTGGAAGCTGCTGTAGCCAAAGGTGTTGTGGTTACGCTCGCCACCGGACGAGCTTACGCTTCCGCACATAAAATTGCCCGCCAGACAGGATTAAACGTGCCGATCATTACGTACCAGGGAGCTTTAGTCAAAAACCTGCTGGACGAAAACGTGCTGTATGAGCGTTATGTTCCACTCGTGGCTGCACGCCGCCTGTATGAATTCTGCGTGGAACGCAATCTGCATCTGCAAACGTATATAGATGACAAATTGTACACACGTGAAGATAATCAGAAAATTAAAGATTACACCGAGCTGAACAACACGGAATATTTTGTAGAGCCTGTGTTCAGTAAAGTTATAGAGCAACCTGCTCCTAAATTGCTGATTATCGACGAGCCAGAAGTATTGGACGAATTGATTCCCGAGCTGCGCGAACTGCTGGGCAATGAAGTGCATATTACAAAATCCAAGCCTCATTTTCTGGAAATTATGCATCATGAGGGTACCAAGGGCCACGCTCTTACCTTCCTGGCAAAACATTTTGGCTGTGAGCTGTCGGAAACGATTGCCATCGGCGACTCCTGGAACGACCATGAAATGCTTGAATGTGCTGGTCTCGGCATAGCCATGGAGAACGCTATTCCTGATTTGAAGAAGCTGGCTGATTACATCACTACCAGCAATAATGAAGACGGCGTCAAGCATGCCATCGACAAATTCGTACTCAATGTTGAATAAGCAAAAAAGTGACTTTTAACGAGATACTTAAATAAAGGATCACAACAACAAAGCCTCCAAACGTCGCATGTTCAATAACATACGACAGTTTGGAGGCTCTTTACGTCATATCACATAATAACTAACGGCTTCAAATTATCAGATAGCCGAACGTAGCTTTCGTCTGTTCACCAGACGGATGATTCCGTTGTTCATACACATCAATCCGATCACAATGAGCAGCACCCCTGCCAGCATCCACCAGCTTACATGCTCTCCATATAAAAAAGCCCCCAAGCCTACAGCAATCGGTGGTGAAATATAGAGCCATGTTGTCGGAAAGAGTGGATTCGTACGAGCCATGAGCCAGTAGAATAGCGTCTGCGCAATCATTGAACCGAACAAGATCAAATACAGGAGAGAACCCATGGCAGGGAGTACATTCCATTCCCCAGAATTCCAAGGCTCTGTCAAAGCTGACAGTACCAGCAACATCCAACCACCATGGAACATTTGCGCTGCATTCAAGGCAATCGGATTCGTATCACGAAACGCATCCATGACTCGCTTGGAGTAAAGGGCCCCTCCCGAATAACACAGCTCACCTAGCAAAATGACTATGCAACCCGCAAGCCACAAACCGCTAATCTGAACCACCAATCCTGGCAGTACCACCAGCACGACCCCGAGAAAACTAATCATGCAGCCAATAAGCGTAATTCTCGTCGTTTTTTGCCGCAGTAGTGCGGACTGCATCAACACAATCATCATCGGTCCAGTGGCTGACAAAATAGCACCGATCCCCGAGCTGACATATTGCTCTGCCCAATACAGTGCTGAAAATGTACCGAAGGTTGTTCCAACTCCAATCAGCAGCATTTCCTTATGCCATAATAACGACCACCGAACCTTTCCCGATAGTCTCATCGCAATAAACAAGATCGCTCCTGCTGCCAGAAAGCGTGTGCCTGCTGATAGGAATGGCGGAAGCCCGGCTTCCACCCCCACTTTTATAGCCAAAAATGTTGTGCCAAAAATAAGACACATAACTGTAAAGGCAATACCAATCATGATACTTCCCTCTCCCTTCTGTTACTCACAAGCATACAAGGAGACAGACAGAACAGATGTGTAACCACAGAACAGTTGTAAGCGATTTTGAAGTGATGTATAGTACAATACACACAAAAGGAGCGTGGACAGCATGGGCAGGAACAACAGCGAATTACTCTTTTCGACGACCGATCAGGCCTTAAAGCTGTATGAACAGGTCATTCACTATGTAAATGTGCGGATTGATCGCGGGGACTGGCCAGCCGACGTTAAATTGCCGTCTGTGCGAAGCTTGGCTCAGGAATTGGGTGTGCATCGGTTAACCGTCTTCCGGGCATATCAGGAGTTAAAGCAACAGGGACGTATTTATGTAAAGGATAAATCAGGGTACTACGCTCATGCTTCCCATGCAAATACATTGAAACCATTAGCCGCCTACTCGGAACGTTCATCCACCAAACAAGGCTTACACTCGGAATCTGCCTACGCGGCAGACGATCCGTCTGTTTCCGCCTGGAGGGGAATGGACGGGCTTACCCGTGTCCAATCTGTGAACGCCGATTTCCAATTTTCCAAATCATTAATTGATCCCTCCCTTCTGCCTAACCGATATTGGGGAGAATTAATGATGCAGGTTTTTGAAAAGCATCCGAAAGTGGCGGCTACCTATTCTTCTGTACAAGGGGATGCTGAACTGCGTGATGCAATGGCCCAGCATTTTAGTGCGGATAAGCATTTTGCCTTATCAACAGACGAAGTACTGATTACCTCCGGCGCACAACAAGCCATTGATTTAATTTCCCGATCTCTTCTGCGTACAGGGGACCGTGTATTAATCGAGCGTCCTGCCTATGGCCCCGCTATGGAAATATTCCGTAGACAAGGTGCACGTCTGACTACAACTGATATTCGCCCGGAAGGTTATGATATGGATCAGATTGAATGGTGCATGAAAACAGAAAAGCCGCGTCTCTTTTATATGAATCCGACATTTCACAACCCGACCGGCTTTACGGTACCCGACGAGCAGCGCAAACGACTGCCTGAACTGGCCGAGCGCTATGGCTGCCTCATTGTCGAGGATGACAGCACCTATGACATCAGCTTTGGGCAAAAGCCCCCTTCCCCGATTTTTGCCTATGATATCTCGGGAAGCGTCGTCTACATTCGCAGCTACAGCAAATATGTAGCACCCGGTCTGCGCATCGCAGCCGTGACCTGTCGACGTCAGCTTATGGCCAGCCTGCTGAGCGTCAAAGCGTTGGTGGACAATGGATCGCCACTGCTGAATCAAAAGCTGTTTTTACAATACTTTCAATCTCCACGTATGCAGCAGCATATCAAAAAGCTATGTATCGCGCTCCAGATTCGCAAGGAAACGATGGAAGACAGTCTCCGCGAATCAGGCTGGACATGGACCAGTCCGTCAGGGGGACTCAACCTGTGGCTCCAGCTGCCTTTTGCGTTGAAGCCCAATGAACTGCTTGCCAAAGGCATAGAAGAGTCCGTCTCCTTTGTACCGGGGAACGTATTTGATCCCGTTGGCGCGGAGGGTAAAACGCATGTGCGGCTGTCCTATTCATACGCCAACGAGCAGCAAATCAAAGAGGGCATCTCCAGACTACTCTGCATCAGTCGGTCGATGTAATGGAAATTGCTATTCCAACGGCAGACTCATGCCGGTTTGCGCCAAGCAAATCCCTTCCCGAAGCCCGTAGTTGCGTGTGACATCCACATCATGGGACATATGTGTAAATACCGTACGATCAGGCTCAAGCCTGCCTATAAGCTCCTGAGCCTCGAGCATGTCATATACCGAGCGGGTCGAATACTCGGCCTCCTCATGATAAAAGCTCGTTCCCAGCACGAGCAGATTCAGATTATGCAAGGGCAGAATCTCTGCCTCATTCAGTCCAATCGAATCGGAACAATAGGCCCACGAGAAACCATCCTTTTCCAGTCGATAAGCGTAAGCATATCCGTTCTTCCCGTGATTTACACGCCAACCTCGGATATTCCACCCGGCAAGCTGCGCTCCCTGATCGACAGGGATAAGGTCCAGATGTCCAGGCAGCCAGGAAAATTGACGCAGAATTGTGTCAATCACTTCCTGTGGAGCATACAAGCGGCCTCTATTCCCGGTCCAGCGACAGGCATCTGCCCATTCCGGCAATCCTCCAATATGATCAAAATGCGCATGTGTAACGAGGATCGTACGGATAAAGCGAAGCCCCCGTAATTCTAGCTGTCTGCGCCAGTCCGGACCACAATCAATCATAAAGTCCTCCGTATCGCTTTCGATCAGCACAGAAGATCTCAGCCTTACATTCGCCCCAGTCGAGCGTGCCTCTGTGCATACGGGACAATCACAATATACACGCGGAACACCCATTGCATCCCCCGTGCCAAGAAAAATAAGCCGATTCATGAATTAAACTCCTATCTATCTGAATGGTTGTCGTATTACTATTATAGCGAACACACCGATTCTGCGTAAATCGTCTGCGTAAATTCTTCCACCTCCAACGCCAAAAGGAGCATGCCCTAAGCCCTGAAATCAGGCCGGACATCCCCTCATGCGTAATTATTCTACGTTTAAATCACTATAGGCATTGGATCTTTCTTCAGGCGGTTTTCCACCATCCAGCTCGACTGATCATTATACAGATAGGCCCGATGTACCAGCACTCGCACCTGCTGACCAGGCTCCAGAGTAGACTTCTCCAGCGAACGGTACGTCATAAGCCGTTGATCTCCGACCTGCACTTCAACCATCCATTCACTTCCCCGGAAATGCAAATGCCTCACTATGCCTTCCTCGGTCGCTGACAAAAGCGCAAACTCTTCACTTGGCCCGACATCAATATACTCCGGCCGGATCAAGGCACGTACTCCTGATCCAGCAGCTTCCTCGAAGCCCTTAAGGCTGGACGCTTGTTCAATCACTGTCGACTCACCAATAAAAGAAGCAACGAACGGCGTCCCCGGCTTTTTATAAATATCCCAAGGCGTTCCCTTCTGCTCCAGCCTTCCTTGATTAATAACCATAATTTCATCCGCCACCTCAATCGCCTCATCCTGATCATGAGTGACGAAAATGGAGGTAATGCCCACCCGCTCAATCAACTCCCGCAGCCAGCTTCGCAGCTCTTGGCGAATCTTGGCGTCAATGGCCGCAAAAGGCTCATCCAGCAGCAACAATTGAGGCTCCGGCGCCAAGGCACGCGCAAAAGCAACCCTCTGCCGCTGCCCACCTGATAATTGATGCGGATAACGATGCTCGAAGCCTTTGAGTCCTGTCAGTTCAACCAGCTCTGTGACTCGCTCTTTGATATGGGCTTTGGAGCTTTTTTTCACTTTTAGACCAAAGGCAATATTATCGTACACGCTCATGTGCTTAAACAAAGCATAGTTTTGAAAAACAAATCCGATTCCGCGCTCCTGCGGGGCCAGCTCATTCACTCTTTTTCCGTGAAAATGAATCTCTCCGGCATCTGGTTGCTCCAGCCCTGCCAAAATGCGTAAAATGGAGGTTTTTCCGCCACCACTCGGACCGAGTAAACCAATCAAATGGCCCTTCCGAATATCAAAAGATACGTCCTTTACCGCATGAAAATTACCGAAATGCTTGTTTAATCCCTTTACTTCCACATGCATATCCGTACACTTCCTTTCCGCTTCTGAACCTGTTCAGGAACAGCAGCAGCCTTGCTTTTTGCAAAGCGCGTACCTCATTTGAGATCACTTAATTAATCCAATGTCTATACTATGTTTTTCTTATGTGATACTTTATCAAAGGAAAGCTTTTGTCGTCAACTCTATATATTAGGTTGAGAGCTAAAAGGGTAAAATATGAAGAAGAAAGGAGATGAAATCATCATGCTGCATACTTTAGAGTTATCTACTACACGGCGAGATGAAATACGTGATATTACACGTGAGGTTGCTTCATTGATCGAAAAAAGTGGGGTTCAACACGGAACCGTACTCATCTATTGTCCACACACAACGGCCGGAATTGCCATTAATGAAAATGCTGACCCGGATGTCAAACATGATGTGATACTAAGACTGGATGAGGTTTACCCGTGGGAACATCCCCAATATCGCCATATGGAGGGAAACACGGCGTCCCACCTTAAATCCATCACAACAGGCCCCTCTCAGACTGTCATCATCCATGATGGAAGGATGCTGCTAGGACGCTGGCAAGGAATTTATTTTTGTGAATTCGATGGACCACGCAGACGACAATACTATGTAAAAATCATGAAGGGCTGACGGCCATAAAGAAAAGACGATGATGTTCTCCTCCTGGATTCATCATCGTCTATTAAATTCTTAGTCGCTTTCGCAAAGTAACGTAATGATTAGTCACCGTCTTGAAGTGCAAATACCCAGAAAAGCACCCTATAAGCTCATGGCCGAGGCGTATGATTGCAGGTACGCTCATAGGTGTCTACACAGCAGCTTTACATGTGCTAAAGCAGCAGGTCTGATTTCTTCAAAGGTTAAACCATCTTGGATATAAAATGACACAAAGCCGTGCATGGATAAAAACAGACTTTTCGGTACCCACGAACAATCTTCCTCCGAGTGTCCCTGACCACTCAATTCCTGTAGGATCATAGACGCAAACAATTCCACACAACGGTTTTGCTCTGTACGACAATATGCAAGCAATTCTTCATCGTGCATCATAAACATAATTTCGTACTGATATGGATTTTCCAAGCCAAAACGGATGAATTCCAGCATCAAGTATTCCAGTCTGCTCAAGCCGCCCTCAGGCGTACCTGTTGCTGATTGCAGCAAAATTCCACGCAATGTATTAAAATCCTCAATTACAATGGCGTAGAACAGTTCAGCCTTCTCTTTAAAATGATAATATAACGAACCATGACTGTAACCCAGATGCTGGCCAATGCTGCGCATTGAAATCGCACGGTAGCCCTTGGTAATAAACAAGTGCCTGGCCGCTTCCAGAATCCGCCCTCTTGACAACTCCTGTTCCACTGCTCTTCTAGCCATATTATTTATTCCCCTTCAATAAAGTAAAGCTGTTCTCCCTCCGACACAAGTGATTGCCCCTGTGTCAAATCTGTTATCCAGTTGCTGAAGGATTCAGCATCACCAGCCAGCGGCAGACAGGTTAACGTAACTTTATCCGTAAAAATGGTTTCTCCAGTACGGATGCTGCGATTCCGCAATTCATTTTCCACTTTACCCAACCAAGTATAATCTAATTCCACAAAAATTTCACGATGCAATACACGCGTAATCGCATCGCCTGCCTCGATTGCTGCAACGGCACCGTCTGAGTATGCACGAATCAGACCTCCTGCTCCCAGCAATATACCACCAAAGTAACGGGTAACGACAATCGCCACATTTTTCAGCTTCTGATTACGGATCACCTCCAAAATGGGCTTTCCAGCCGTACCACTTGGTTCTCCATCATCCGATTGCTTCTGGATTTCGTCTCTTTCTCCAATCATGTAAGCTGAACAATTGTGGGTTGCATTCCAGTGCTCTTTTTTGATGCGTTCTATGAAAGCCGTCGCTTCTTCCTCGGTATGAACAGGCTGGATATGACCGATAAAACGGGATTTACGGATCACAATTTCCTTGCTGCCGGAACCTCGTACGGTTCGGTATTGTTCCAACATATTACGTATACCCTTCCTTACTTCATTTTACAAGAAAGCAGTCCCCCGCTTCTGGCAGCCGGTGAACTGCTTTCCTGTACTTTATCTGAGGCTACAACCTATAACCCCCTGCTCAAAACCCTGCTTTGGGTCAGAGATTATAGTTCCCTTATTCAGACAATCTCGCTTCAAGCTCAGCTTTTTCTTTTTCGAAGCCCGGTTTGCCCAACAAGGCAAACATATTTTTCTTGTACGCTTCTACGCCCGGTTGATCGAACGGATTTACGCCCAGCAAGTAGCCGCTGATGCCGCAAGCTTTTTCGAAGAAATAAGCCAGATACCCGAAGGAGTAAGGGCTCAGGTCAGGAATATTTACAATCAGGTTCGGTACTTGTCCGTCTGTGTGAGCCAGCAACGTACCTTGGAATGCTTTTTTATTTACAAAATCCACGGTTTTGCCTGCCAGGAAGTTCAGTCCATCCAGATCATCCTGATCTGCCTCGATAGTGATGTGGCTAGGCACATTTTCGACTTGGATAACTGTTTCGAAAATGTTGCGGCTGCCTTCCTGAATGAATTGTCCCATGGAGTGCAGGTCTGTCGAGAAATCAACGGACGCAGGATAGATGCCTTTATAATCCTTGCCTTCGCTTTCGCCGTACAACTGTTTCCACCATTCGGATACGAAATGCAGGGAAGGCTCATAGTTTACGAGAATTTCAATGGCTTTACCTTTACGGTACAGAGCGTTACGAACGGCTGCATATTGGTAAGCCTGGTTCTCAGCTACGTTCGGGTTGCTGTATTCTTTGGATGCGTCTGCCGCTCCTTGCATCATTTCCTCAATGTTAATGCCGGCTGTAGCAATCGGCAGCAAGCCTACTGCTGTCAGTACAGAGTAACGGCCACCCACATCATCAGGAATAATGAAGGATTCATAGCCTTCTTCGTTAGCAAGTTTTTTCAAAGCGCCGCGTTCTTTATCCGTTGTTGCGTAAATACGTTTGCGCGCTTCTTCTTTACCATATTTTTTCTCCAAAGCAGCACGGAATACGCGGAAAGCGATAGCTGGCTCAGTAGTCGTACCTGATTTGGAAATAACATTGACGGAGAAGTCTTTTCCTTCAATCAGTTCCAGCAGATGATTCATATATGTAGAGCTGATGTTGTTGCCTGCGAAATAGATAGCCGGACCTTTGCGTTGTTCTTTAGACAATGCATTGTAGAAAGAATGCGACAGCATCTCAATGGCAGCACGTGCTCCAAGGTAAGAACCACCAATACCGATGACGATCAGTACTTCGGAATCGCTTTGAATTTTAGCAGCAGCCTTTTGGATGCGCGCGAATTCTTCTTTATCATAATTGGTAGGCAGGTCAATCCAACCCAAGAAATCGGAGCCAACACCTGTTTGGTTGTGCAGTTGCTCATGAGCCAATTTGATGGGTTCTGCAAAGTAATCAATTTCGTGCTGACCTACAAAGGAGAGTGCTTTAGTGTAATCAAAAATAACTTTTTTAGACATGTTTGGAACCTCCTGTTTGGTATTACTAAGACCATCAATACGAACATAAGGACTTAGGAATAGGATACTTTAATTTGCAGGGCCTGACAAGCTTGCGTTACCTGTATGTCGTGTGCCTTGACAGACCCCGGTGTAGATAGGGTCGCATACCCATGCTACAATAAATTGAGATCAACCTGTTAAACATTCATTTCAAGCCGAATTCGCATCTTATCGGACAGTATCCTCCAACAAGAAAGGTGATTAGCAATGAAAAACATCGGATTTATCGGACTGGGCACCATGGGCGCCCCGATGGCATCCAATCTGCTGAGGCAGGGATTTGGAGTCACGGTTTATAACCGTACGGCTTCACGCTGCGAGCCACTGGTAGAACAGGGCGCTCGTACAGCTTCAACGCCTCGTGAGGCAGCTGAAGATCAGCAACTGGTCATTACCATGGTCAGCGATGATAACTCAATTCGTGACATCTATTACGGTGAGGACGGCGTGTTTGCCGGTCTCACGTCCGGCGTGACCGTGATGGATAACAGCACGATTTCACCTGAGCTGGTCAAACAGCTTGCTGCTGAAGCGGACAAGCTGGGCTGCTCCTTCATTGATGCTCCTGTAACAGGTAGCAAGCCTGCCGCTGTTGACGGAACACTCGTGTTCATGGTCGGCGGAGACGCGGACGCCATCGCAGCACAGTCGGACGTTTTTGATGCCTTGGGCAAGAAGGTGCTGCATATGGGACCAAACGGCAGCGGAGCTGTAGCCAAGCTCGCTCATAATACGATGGTCGGCATTAACAACCTCGCTCTGGCTGAGGGCTTCGCTATTGCCGCCAAATCCGGTATTCCGGCAGACAGCTTCCTTGAGCTGGTTCAGCTCGGATCGGCTGGCAGCAAGGCTGCGGACCTGAAGGGACGCAAAATCATCGAGCATGATTTTAGCAACCAGTTCTCACTTGCCTTGATGCTCAAGGACTTGAAGCTTGCTTCCTCCTTGACCGATAGCCTGTCCATTCCGACACCCATGCTGGCCATTGCCAAAAGCCTGTTTCAAGCCGGGCAAACGCAAGGCTATGGTGACGAGGACTTATCCGCTGTCGTGAAGACATACGAAGCATGGATTGGCCGCACCATTGGTGGCAAGCCACTCGAATAAGCTGCACTTTTCTTCGCAGTTATACGCTAGCATAAAGGGTAAGCACACTTGGCTTGAAGTCGTGTGTTCTTACCCTGTTTAGCTGTTTATTCAGGGTAAGAACAGCAATAATCAGTCACACTTCGTACTTCAAGTTTGAACGAGGACTGCGCAGGTACGTGGAACGTTGCCGTTCCCTGTATTTCCAGCCATTCCTCAGTACCTGGAAGCAATACTTTCAGATCCCCTGCCAAAATCTCCATGATCTCGCGGGAATCCGTGCCGAATTCATATGTTCCAGGCAGCATAATCCCCAGTGTAACCTTACTACCGTCACCCAGGATGACTGTACGGCTTGTGACCTGACCGTCATAATATATGTTTGCTTTTTTAACTACGTTGACTCCATCAAACTGTGACATTTTTTATCCCCTCATCTGCTCATCAATGGTTGAATGAATATTGTGCATCATAACATAGATTTGATTCCATATTCAGTAAGAAAATACACACTGCATCGCCGTATCCTATACACTGGATTTTCAAAAATGATTTCTTACAAAACTCGGTTGTATGAAACAAACAGCCGTAAGCCTATCTCAGGTTACGACTGTCTGCTTGACATGTTGTTTTATTTCAACAAAGCTTTCACGCGGCTAACAACATCCTCTACTGTAAAGCCGTATTCCTTAATGACGCGGTCACCAGGAGCGGATGCGCCAAATGTGCTGATACCAAGAATATCGCCTTGGTCGCCAACATATTTTTCCCAGCCCAGTGGGTAAGCCATTTCCACCGCCAAACGAGCCTTCACTTCAGGCAACAGAACGGAATCTTTATAGGCTTTGTCTTGTTTTTCGAACAGATCCCAGCTTGGGAAGCTGATAACACGTACTTGGATACCTTGCTCCGCCAGTGCTTCCTGTGCTTTAACAGCCAGTTGTACCTCGGAACCTGTAGCCAGAATTTGAGCAACCGGCTTGCCGTCCTTCGCATCTGCAACGACATAGGCACCGCGTTGGATCCCTTCACGTGCATGCTCAGCAGTTGCAGCCAGAATTGGCAGGTTTTGACGAGTCAATACCAGTGCAACCGGATTCTTCTTGTTTTCCAGTGTGTAAGCCCAAGCAGCAGAAGTCTCATTGCCATCTGCCGGGCGAATGACCGTCAGGTTCGGGATAATGCGCAGGGAAGCCAATTGTTCAATCGGCTCATGGGTAGGACCATCTTCACCTACAGCAATACTATCGTGAGTCAGAACGTAGGTTACAGGCAATCCCATCAGAGCTGCCAGACGAACGGCCGGACGCAGATAATCCGTAAATACAAAGAATGTACCGCCGAATACTTTTACGCCTCGGTGCAGTGCCATACCGTTCATCGCAGCAGCCATACCAAATTCGCGGATACCGAAATAGATATTACGGCCGGCATAGTCTTCTGGCGTAAAGTTCGTCAGATTGTTCAAATGTGTCATCGTGGAGCTTTCCAGATCGGCAGATCCGCCTGTCAGGAAAGGTACGTTTGGTGCCAATCCGTTGAGTGCATTACCAGAAGCTACGCGAGTCGAAACGGCTTTGTCTCCAGCCGAGTATTTAGGAAGATCGCGGTCCCAGCCTTCTGGAAGATCGCCGTTGATTGCTGTTTCGAACTGGGCTGCCAAATCAGGATGAGCCGCTTTGTATTTCGCAAATTGTTCATCCCATGCTTTGTTCGCTGCGATACCACGCTCTTTTACTTTTGCAAAATGCTCACGAACCTCTTGCGGTACATGGAAGTCCTCTTCGTATACCCACTTGTAAAATTCTTTAGTCAGCTTGGCTTCCTCTGCTCCCAGCGGAGAGCCGTGAGTACCGCCGTGTCCGCCTTTACCTTGTTTGTTCGGGCTTCCGTAGCCGATGACTGTCTTCACTTCAATCAATGTAGGACGTGTGGAATCGCCTTGCGCTTCTTCAATCGCTTTTTGGATCGCTGGAAGATCGTTGCCATCCTCTACGCGCAGCACTTGCCAGTTGTAAGCCTCAAAACGCTTGGCAACACTCTCGGAAGAAGACAGGTTCAGCTTACCGTCCAGTGTAATATCATTGGAATCGAACAATACGATCAACTTGCCCAGTTGCAGACGCCCAGCCAGTGAAGCAGCCTCGTGGGAAATACCTTCCATCAGATCGCCATCACCGCAGATCGCATATGTGAAGTGATCTACAACTTTAAATTCATCTTTATTGTATGTTGCAGCCAGTTGAGCTTCAGCCATTGCCATACCTACGGACATGGCCAAGCCTTGTCCCAGTGGTCCTGTCGTAGCATCTACACCAGCAGTGTGTCCAAACTCAGGGTGACCTGGTGTAAGACTGCCCCATTGACGGAATTGCTTTAATTCTTCCATAGGCAGATCATAGCCGCTCAGGTGCAGCAAGCTGTACAGCAGCATGGAGCCGTGTCCTGCAGACAGTACAAATCGGTCACGGTTAATCCATGTAGGATGATACGGGTTATGATTCATTGTTTTAGCAAAAAGTTGGTAGCCCATTGGTGCGGAGCCCATTGGCATACCAGGATGTCCCGAGTTCGCCTTCTCGATGGCGTCAATTGCCAACGTACGAATAGTTGTGATGGACAAATTGTCGATTGTGGAGTTCTCATCCTTTTGAATCGCTTGATTCTGGTCAGTCATGGTTTGCCTCCTCATATAGTAAAAAGTATACCAATTGCATTCGGTCATGCCCTCCAATACTACTGTCCGATACCGAAGCCGTGTTTCTTGGAGTGAGTGAATCTGCTTGAATGTTTCAATATGACTTATACATTCTTAAGTATTGTACCATTTGCCGTGAAGGTTTGCCAGATTGTTTATAGAGATGGTTGTCGAAATGTGGCACAGAGTCCTTATATCAATATACCCGTTATGTATTAACCTCATTTAAAAAATGATAAAATCACGAAAAAATATCACAAAAAAACAAAGCCAGTCGAAGTGACAGGCTTTGTTTTTAAAAAGTGTATACTCAAAAGTTTTGTTCTAAATTTTATGATTAATTAAAAACGACCGTTTTGTTCTCATGAACCAGAATTCGATCCTCCACATGCCACTTTACGGCTCTTGCCAAAACGACCCGCTCAATGGTACGACCAATTCGTTTTAGCTCATTTACATCGTCTCCGTGGCTTACCCGCTGCACGTCCTGCTCAATGATCGGGCCACCGTCCAATTCCTCGGTTACATAATGCGCGGTAGCGCCAATAATTTTTACCCCGCGATTATACGCTTGGGCATAAGGCTTGCCACCCACGAATGCAGGCAAAAAGGAATGATGAATATTGATAATCCGGTTACGGTAATACTCAATAAACTTGGGCGAAATAATCTGCATGTACCGCGCCAAAATGATAACGTCGATATCGTCACCAATGACCTCCAGCTGACGGCGCTCCGCCTCTGGCTTAGTGTCAGGTGTTACCGGAATATGATGATACGGAATACCAAACGATTCCACATACTCCTTCATATCCAGATGATTACTAACCACCAATGCAATATCTGCGTCCAGATCCCCGGCCTGCCATTGCCACAGCAGCTCTACCAAACAGTGATCCTCCTTGGAAACGAAAATGGCCAGTTTTTTCTTGCGGCTGACCGCAGAAATCGTCCACTCCATACGGAATTGCTCAGCAACAGCGACAAAGTCCTGCTCCAGCTGCGGCTGGGCTGCACTCAAATTCGGCAGATCAAATTCAACCCGCATAAAAAACATACCGCCGGACGGGTCCATTGTATATTGGTCAGATTGGACGATATTGGCCCCATGCTCGTACAAAAAGCGGGACACAGCCGCAACAATCCCCGGCCCATCAGGGCAGGATACAAGCATACGTGCGCGGTTTTCATGTGCAGATAAAGTGCTGTTTGGATGTTTTACGTGAAGTTCCATGTGGCTACTAATCCCCCTTGGCTTATACTGTCACTGGCAAATGACTGCCGGCAAACCAGGCAATCAGCCGTTGATTAATATGTTCTTCGCTCAGCTCTGGAAACAGGGCTGCCTCCGTGATCATGTCATACAGACGCTCCAGCGGCTCACGTGGATCGGCTTTTCTCGCTTTGGCATCATTTTTCAGCAGAGTCCAGGTGTCCAGCACAAATTTTCGTACATCCACATCCTGCTTTTTGAAAAACGAATGCAATTGCTCGACCTGACCCAAAAATTCATCTCCAAAGCGCTCCTTTACATTTCCGCGAAGCAAAGCAATTTCAACCTCATACATCGGGCGCTGCGTTTTGGCTTCCTTTCCGATCCACGGCGTTTCCAAAATAAATGGACGTCCTTGAAGTGCCTCATGATGTACCACATTATGAATGGTCTGATAGCCAATCCAGCCCGATCCAATCGGAGTGTGGCGGTCTTTACGAGCGCCGACTGGATTTTTACTGTCATTGATGTGAACCACTGCAATGCGATTCAAGCCAACAATACGGTCAAATTGCTGCAAAACACCATCCAGATCGTTCACGATATCATAGCCCGCATCATGAATATGGCAGGTGTCCATACAAACCGTAAGACGCTCGTTGTGCTCCACTTTATCTATAATGGAGGCAATTTCCTCGAAGCTGCGTCCCATTTCGGTCCCTTTACCCGCCATCGTTTCAAGTGCAATATTAACATCTGTCTCCTTAACACCGTTCAGTACCTCGTTCAGGCCATCCGCAATACGCCCAATTCCGTACTCTGCATCCTTATCGGTAAAAGCACCCGGATGCAGCACAATATTTTTCACACCAATCGCGTGTGTGCGACGAATTTCCTCCTGAAGAAAGCTAACCGCCAGCTCATAGGTATTTTCTTTATAGGAACCGAGATTAATGATATACGGGGCATGCACCACGATATCCTCCATCCCTTTTTCGGTCATTAACTGCTTGCCCTCTTCCAAATACATAGATTCCATCGGCTTACGACGCGTATTTTGCGGTGCCCCCGTATATATCATAAACGAGCTGGACCCGTAAGAAGACGCTTCTTTTGTAGCACTGAGCAGACCCTTGTCCGAGAAGGACACATGAGAACCAATTTTCAGCATGATCCTGATTCATCCCCTTATCCTTATTATCCTGTTATGCTTGTCTTAATTTAATTTAATCATTTTAACGTGATTATTGAAATCAAACAACATGGCTTTTATGACAGCCCTATCGAATGTCTTTCATTAGGAAACGTTTTTTTTCTTAAAAAGGGTTATATTCTATAACATATATATTTTTGCGAATCGGAAGGAGAGCTTGCTCCATGAACATCATCGTATGCGGAGGTACTGGGTTGGTAGGGAATGCGCTGGTCAAAAGCCTGCTGGGCGACGGATACACTGTGAAGGTCATTACACGTAAGCCGCTAGAAGGTCACGAATCGAGCCCCCGCTTGCAATACATGAGCTGGAACGAATTGAAACAAAGACCTGAATTACTGGAAGGCACAGATGCGGTCGTTAATTTGGCAGGCGAAACGCTGAATCAACGCTGGACGGACAAGTCCAAACAAAGAATTCTTCAATCACGACTGTTGTCGGTTGCCTGGCTGGCTCAGGCACTGAATACTCTGCAAAGAAAACCGGAAGTCATCATTCAGGCATCGGCTGTTGCCGCATACGGTACTTCCTTGACCGAAACGTTCGATGAGACTAGCCCGCGTCGTTCGAAAGATTTTCTTTCTCAGGTGGTCGAGCAATGGGAAGAGGCCGCGGGCGCCTATCCATCCGATTCCCGTTTAATTAAGCTACGCATCAGCCTCGTGCTGGACAGAAAAAAGGGGGCGTTTCCACTTATGAGATTGCCCTACAAATTCGGATTCGGCGGCAAAATAGGCAGCGGTAATCAATGGATGAGCTGGATTCATATTGAGGATATCGTTCGTCTGATCACGTACTGTATCCATACGACAGAGATCGTCGGGGCAGTAAATGCTTCGTCACCACACCCGTTGACAAACGACCAGTTTGGCAGAACCGTGGCTCAAGTGTATCACCGTCCACACTGGTTTGCCGTTCCCGGCTTTCTCGTTCAAAAGCTTGTCGGTGAGATGAGCACCCTTGTATTGGACGGGCAAAAAGTACTCCCGCGCAAAGCGGTGGAGCACGGATTTAAGTTCAACTATCCTTTACTGAAGGAAGCGCTGGAGGAACTCCACTCTCCTCCAAAGCAGCGCTAAAATTAAAAGAGGAACTCTATGTGGCGGCATCTCATCAGCTCGGAGTTCCTTTTTTAGACATGATCTATTTTCATACAAAAAAATTTAATTTAATTAATACGAACCATGGAACCCTTCTTTATTTCTTGAATGTGTTCTGATTCCTGTACAAACACTAGGACGAACTTCTTGCAACGCCTCTTAACTTATCCCTTCAGCTATCCTCTCAACTATTTCCTTATCAAAATCATCTAGTTCAGCCATTAAAAGATCATATTGTTTTATAGATTCAGAGGTGTTCAATACTCGAAGTACTGCAATACTGTAGTGTCCAAGAGTATCAATACCAAATAGCTTGTTTACTTCCGGATCTCTGAACTGGCTAATATACTTCAATTTTTCGATAATTTTTTCGTTGCAGAGCTTCTTTTTTGCTATCTGACTCATAGCATTCATCATAACCTGGTTATGATGAATATCCAGACACTCCACTAATTTATCGTCACTTATCTTTCCCTCTCGTATTTCTTTTGATAAAGTGAGTAGATTCATTATACACTCTCCATTCAATCTAGTTTAACTGGTCCAAAATTCTCTAAAAGATACTGCCGTTCATTTCTGTAATTGCCCCAGAGATGTTCTGCAAGCTCCTTATTTCCAATCCTCTCTGCTTCTTTTATCTCCACCATATAAGCCCTAAGCTCCATGATAATTCTATTTTTGAATTCATATGTTACATCCAAACTTGGAAATCCTTTAGCCTTATCATCAAGGAAATGTTGATACTCATGTCGCAATGCACTAATTGAAGCATCCTCATATATATTCAGTTGACCAGGCTTCCCTGATCCTTTGGGAGCATACGCCATAATATCTCTATCCAAAATCCTAACTTCAACACCCGCTTCTTGTGTGTTTTTAATAATGTTACTCCACTCTTCTGGGTGAGAAAGTCTTCCCGGACCATAAATATCCCTAAATGGGTCAGCATCATTTTTACCTAACATATTATCAGATAAACGTTTTGAAGTCCCTTCAGCTTCAATAATAGTCCCAGATTTCACCTCATATTTTATTGACGATCCCAAACCAACTTTAGGCTTAATTACTGAGCTAACTCCTCCAAATAGTGCAGCTGTACTAATCATATTGGCCCAATGTTCCTTTGACCAAGCATTTGTAGGGAATATAGCTTCTCTGATCATTCCATGTATACCAAAAGTCCAGAAGTTAAAAAAATCATTTGCTGAATCAAACTGCTTGGATGCTCGCTCCGCATATCCTTGATACAGACCTTTCGGAATACCAAATGTCCAATAGTCTAAAAATCCTCCTACGGAGTCATAGCGTTTTTCGTATCTGTCCTCCGCAGCAGCCATAAAATCCTCACCAAGCTCTACCAAACTATCTGCCGATTTTTCCAAAGCATTCCGTGTATCTGGAGCAGGAACTGCACAAGCATTCGGTGGAGGTGGTAAACAGCTAGAGTCTATACTCCCTGCTTCTATTAGATCCGCTAATCTGAATTTTTCTGCATGATGACGCAACTCCCTAGCAATGGAATCCGTCAGAGTAACAAAGCCAGTCATATTCTTCTGAGATGTTTGGAAACGGTAGTAGAATTGCTCTTTGGTTATACCATCCCATGATTGCTGCATAAAAGAAATTTGCTGTATCAATTGACTATTCATCTGAATCGCTGTTTTCTGTGCAAAGTCAAATTGCTTGGAGACGGATATAAGTTGTTCAGGAGTTACTTTAATGGTTGTCATAATTTACCTCGGTTCAAGTTCGTTATGACATGATAGCATTATTCGAATTTATGGAAAATCGTCTCAATTCCTAATTGTTAAAAGAAAGAGTGTTTCTTTATACCTGTATCAAAAGGCTCAGCTCTGAGTGTCGGCAAATAAACATCAAAGAAGCCCAATACTTTAAATGGGCTTCTTTTTCTTCTATACATAAATATATTACCCTTCACCTTAGGAAGCATCGAAGGATTTAGCAGAGTCCTGCCGATAAGTGTAAGACACTCCGGCAATTTTAAAAGTGTCTCCATCCTTCATAACGTACTTCTTGTAAGGCACCATCGGCTCTCCGTTCAAAACAGTTCCGTTTGTCGAGGACAAATCCTTGACGATGTGACCTTCTCCTTTTGCATCCATACAAAGCTCAATGTGAGAACGGGATGCCCCCTCTGTATTGTCTACAAACTGAACCAATTGCGGATCTCTTCCGATGAAGAAGCTGCCTGCAACGAACTGATCTGGCTGCAACCGAATGCACTCGGTCGCTCCACTTCCTGGTGCTTTGCGCTCCAGACAGGCAATCGGTGATTGTTGAACGTGTAGAATATGTGTCTCTTGGTTTGCACGAAGCAGCACCGTTTCTTGCCTGGATGCTGTATTTAGTAGCTCCGTTACACCAGACAGAGACTTATAATAAGCCTCGCTGGTTTCACTGGCTTCCAATTCATTTGCCTGAACTGTGCCATTCCTAGGTGATTCGTGTAAGTCATAACGTGCAGAAGCCATCCCACTATCCTCAGCAACTCGGCTTCCTGTTCTCTCAGACTCCGGGTCAGAAAAAGACCATCGCCAGCTTTCCTGTTCTTGATCACTTGGATTGGAAGAGCGCTTATCCTTATTCTGACGACCCGCTATAAATCCGGTCAGCTTATCCACCTGATAGCGGTCATTCCTCTGCTGAGCCGGCGTAGCAGCTCCTAACCATTCCGACTCCAATACAGGTACTGAATCAGTGTAGATATGAGGCGAAGCGCCCTTGCGCCCCCATTTTCCCGTCCAGCTTATATAAGCGACCACAGCAAGTACCACAGTCAGCACAACGGAAATGATCAACGGCACGATCTCAGAATGATCCAGATAAATGTAACGCCACACGATGGCCGAAGCGAGCAAACACCCGAGAGCAATGTACGTTTTATATTTATGCAATGCAGGCTCCACCTCTTCCATTTCGGCGTTTACCTCTGTACTCTCCTCTGGCTTCACAGAATGCTTGAGCCGATTAATCCGTTTAAGCTCCTGAATTTCCTGCAAAGTCTCCCGCTTCTCTTGTCCGTACACTCCTCCACGTTCTGAATGATGGTGCAATGAGGACAGTTCATCACGCTTTCCTTGTGGCTCATTTGGAAAATTGGCATTTCTATTATGAAATTCCTCTATCCCCTCATCTTGAGCACTAAAGCTCTCTGAACTAGCCTTCATCCCCTGCAAAAGCAACTCCTTTAACGACCGCAATTCAAACTCATTTCTATCACATAGCTCAAGTATGCGTTGCATATTTTCTCCCTGAAAGTGAGCCACACGAGTCATCAAACGAATAACCATCTGCTTAAATTGACTGCCTGCTTGTCCTTCATACAATACACTTTGTAAAGGAACATAGGTTAAACTGACAGCTTTTCTTGAACCAGAACCGTCTATAAAAATATAATCCTCATGCAAAATAAACTGCCTTATATCTAGCATATATTGCGGGCTGCGATGAAGAGCATCTACCACTTCAAAAAGAATCCGATAAAACTCAGAAGCCAAAACGCCTCCGCCCTTCCATACCTGAGAAAGCATGCGTTGACCTGAAATATCGTAATGCAACTCAACCTGAAAATCGACTTCCTTTATTCTTAGTTCCAGAAGACCAGGAATCCGATTACCAGTCATCATTCCGGTTTGCACGGAATTTAAATCATCAGTCTTGAGTCCGCCTTCCTTATTTAAAACCATAAATGTCCCGCTGTTCCGGACAAAATCCCTGCTTAAACCAAACAATTCATGACCTCCTTAGCATTTTCCCGCTCCCTATAAGGCAGCATGATCCATCCAGGCGGGCATGTCATGGCAAAAAGTAAAGATAAGCACTGATCGCTCCCGGAATGACTGCGGTCATAAATGGAAACCTGAGATGAGCTTCTCTCCCACTGATCAACGCCTTGCCGCTGCGAAACAGGAAAAATCCTCCCAAATTAAAAGCAACGCGCCGCAGTCTCATGATGGCTTCCCTCCGCCATAGCAGGATGCCCACACCAATAATGCCTGCAAAAAAAATTGAATATAGAGCCGATTGCCACGCAAAAGCAGCACCTGTCCAGGCACCGATTAGGCCAAATAGCTTTACATCTCCTGCACCTACTGCTCCTATCCAATACAAAATCAGCATGAGGCCAAATCCTGTCCCAAGTCCAGCAGCAGCAAATAAAAAACCATGCCAGCTTCCTAACAGCGTATTAATCAGCAAACCTGCGACCATGCCGGGCAGCGTAAGCTTATTAGGAATTTTCATACTCCGTAAATCGGTGACCAGCGCAATCACCAGTAAAACTCCACATACAATATACATCCAAGTCAATGCCACCTTCCCCCTCCCCATCTATTGTCTACTCTACGGAAAATGGAACCTCGATACGTTGTCCATCCTCCGTTTCAATCACAAAGCTCCATTGACCAGGTGTCGTGTTTGTTCCCACAAACCAATTCCATTCAATAATTCCCTCGTCATTAGCTGAGGTCCAGCCCAAATGCTGGGCCGTGCTTTGACCCGACTTATAAAGCACAGACAGATTAGCAGTCGTTCCGGGTTCAATCTTGGCCCTGATCAAATTGTACACACCCTTCACGGCAGGCTCTGGCTTGACCAGCAACTGTATGGCATATTGTGTATCCTTATCACCTGCAGCATCTCCTGTACCTGTTCCCTCTCCTGTGTCGCCGATCCAAAGGCGTTCCTCTGCTGCCGCCTGAAGCACTATGCTGCGATACAAAAATGGGACCTTCATCGGTAGTTCATAGGACAGCTCTACTCTAAAATAAGGGTCTTTGGTTTCGGTAAGAGAAGGCACATGCACACTCGTTACATGAATACGGTCATACTCAAGAATACTCTCCTTCATAAAAGGCTTTAGCATCGGCTTTAGAACAGGATCGAGTGCTGCTTCCGTCAAGCGCCCCCGCAACTCATCCAGGGGCTTTCGACCGGCCTGTACAGCGCCTTCTACCCAATCGCCAATCGGAGATGGCAGTTGCGCAGCAAATTGGCTTGCATATTCACTCACAGATAATTTGGGTAATTCATCCAGCGGCTCACGGGCTGTATCCATCTTGGCGGACGCCGCATCTATCGCCAGAGATACCGGATAGATTTTAGCGGAAACCTGCTTAACCGCTTCTGAAGCAGTGGTCTGCAAGGCCGTGGATACCAGCGTCATCTGAACCATATAAATGAGAAAAACAATAAAGAACAGGAACAATGGCAACACCAGTGACGCTTCTAAAACAATACTTCCTTGTTCACACCGTTTCTGTCCACGAACCCGCTGTAGATACCGATTAATAGGAAAAATGCGCTGTTTTTGTAACATAGTACACACTTCCCTTAATGCTCTCGCCTTCCTTTGAGGCAGTTCCGAGCATCTTCATTACCCCAGGTAAAAACCACAGCCGCATCCCGCTCTTGACCTCACCCTTTGCATACGTTTGCCGCTCAGCAGGATTGACATCTGTATTTAGGCGGATCAGAGCAAGCATACGGGACATCTTGCGTTCATTATTGCTATGAAGCATCAGAAACAACCGCAAATGATCCTTGTACGTCATTCGAAACTTCAGAAAATCAGACAAAGGCACATACCCCTTTTGCGCCAGCATAATCATATCTTCAATCGCCTTTTCCACCCCATATAACAAAGCTGCCGCCAAAACGACCAACGGATTTCCCTTTGAGCTATTTTTGACCAGTCCCTCCATCGTACGTATGGCAAGTCTCATTGCGAAAATTTCACCATAAGCGGATGCCAGATTACCCGTTGGATTATGGAACCCGTACAGGATGTACTCAACCTCCTGATTATTCACCTCCAGCTGATCACCCAAAATCTGTGCTGCCTTACCCACATTTGCACCTGATCCAGCCAAACTGCCAAATCGGCTAAAATCCACATGATGATAGTAAGAAAGCGCATATTCGTTCTGGTAAAATTCATCCCCCAGTTGAGTCAGCAAGCCGGATGCAGCCCTATATAGACCGTCCATACTATCCATGGAGGCCCCTGCCGCATCATAGGTGTCATAGGATAAATCAGCGGTTACAGATGAACCGGACGTAGACTGATTAAATGCAATACTTTCATCGTAATACCGCTCCAGCTTTTGGAACTGTTCTGCACTTTGTTTACCTTTGGAAAGAACCTCAATGATGCGATACGCTTGGTTAAGCTTGTTTTTCGCCTCTTTTTCCATTTTCTTGCGTTCTTTGTCAGGTCCGCGTCGCGTGTCCATCATTCTGGCTTCACTATCGAGTACATTGGCGGCTCCCGACCAGACATACGCACTCAAGTACTTGTCCATCTCCTTGAGCGCTGAGACAACTTCTTGCTTGAGCATATCTGCATTCAGAAATGGGTCTGTATAAAAGGATAACGTACGCATCATTCCTGTCAGTCTGTTGTTAGCTGTATTAATAGAAGCACGTTGCTTTTCGATTTCTGCTTCCCATTGCTCAAATTCCTTATCGGGAATCAATAGATCCCCAACCTTTTGCCGGGCGCTTCCTACTAAGGGATCAGCATTGGAGCCTCCTCCGCTTGGAGTAGGTGCAGCAGAAACCTCATCGTAGCCTGCATTGGCTGCTCTTTGTTTATACTGCGCAATGACTTTGCGCATCTCTTCATTAATCTGCTGAGCCTCATTTAACGGCTCCTTGGCTTCCAGAAGCAACTTATCATGCTCTTCTTCAGCCTGAACCTTAGCCTGACGAAGTCGGTCAAGCGCTGATCTCGCTCTTCTTGAATATTTCTCCATCTGCATGATTTTAACATCATCCACGCTTTTCTTATTATCCTCATATACATGCACGTAATGCTTGTATTGTGCAGCAATATCGGCTACAACCTCGAGTGGGTCCCAAATATACTGATTGGGTATATATGCGCCCTGCTGCTTAATAATCCGTTTGCGAATCTCTTCCATACGAGCCCCAGCCTCACGTTGCTTCGCCAGCATGTCATCCAGCTTGGCCTCGCGTTGGTCATACAGCTTTTGCAGCCGTTTCAGTAAATCAACGGTATGAGAAGCCTCCTTCATATTTTGAGAGAGCGGCTTCAGCTTTTCGAGCACTTCCAACGTAAAATCGACAGGCGCTTTATACTTCATCTCTTCACGAATCTGCTCATTAAATATGGAATATTTACCAAGCTCCCTTTCCATCTGCAGAGAACTCGAATCCAGCTTCGTATTCATAAGCGGCAGCGTTTGCGCACGTGCTGTACGCTTAGCGCTGTCATTCAGCACTTTGACCATAATTTGTTCTCCGCCGCCTTCACCATAAGCAAACAAACCGTACTCCTGTTGCAATACCGGATCATAAGCAGACATCACTGAACGAACCGCCGCATGAGCCAGACGTTCGGTTTGCACATGCAGGGCTGCAATTCTCGCATAATCAATAAAGACAGCAATAAAACCAAACATGACCGCCAAAATTAAAATCAAGAAGACCGTGACAGCACCTGACTCGCTATCCTTTGTATTTCGTCCCTTTCCAAACACCCGCTTCCTCCTTTCCAGTCCATCCCCGTTCCTTACTTACCGTTCTGGCCATATTGCATCAACACTTGTCCGACACCTGCCGGATCTACCTTTTCGCCTGAGCCTCTGCCCATAAACTTCGCACCGTAATATCTGACCATTTCCACCGTACGAATCCATTCCACAGGCTCAACCACACCCGAGCTCATTTTCCCTTGTAGGTCCGTCTGGTCCAGAAACTGATTCAACAACGGCACTTTCACGACCTTATTCAGCTCCGTTGTCACCTTGCGGTGAATCAGATTGTTCTCATATGTCATCTGTCCCTGCATCCCCGCAGGCATTCTGCTTTCGGCATTGGACAGCTTCTGAGCAGGCAATGAGCCTCCCTCACTGCCGTCAGGTACCTGTACACTTTCCAAATCATTAGCTCCGCCCCAGCCAAACAAGGCGCCCAGCATGACATCATCCCTCAAACGCCAATAAAGCGAATCCCGTTGTCCTTGTGCAAAAGCCCCTGTACGCGGCTCCCTGAAGCTGTTATCCCAACTGTAAGCAGCTCTCTCCGAAGCGGTTGAAGCGACCTGCACCAGTATAGATTTTTGATATATGTACAGGCAGAAAAATAACATCACAAAAATGATCAACAACAGAATGGGAAAGACGAGGGACGCTTCTAATGAGAAGCTCCCGTCCTCTTTTTGTGCCAATATGCGCAGCATTATGAGTCCATAAAATCGTTACTCTTTTTATCTGCCTTTTTCAGCAAGCCTTCCACAATCTTCTTAATCTGATCCTTGAAAATAATTGCCACTGCAATCAGAATCGCAATGATCAGAATCATTTCCAACGTACCCAGACCTTCTTCCTCTTTGTACAATTTACGGATACCGCCTGTTACTAATGTCAACATCGTTTCATTCCCCCTACATATTCATCATCATTAAAGCGGGAGCACCCACAAGCACGATAACCGTGAGCAAAATCAGCGCCATTGGGAATACGAGCTTAGATGAAGCCTGCTCCCCTCTTGTCCGACTAATCGACGTCCGTTTGCCCCACAACGTCTGGGACAACTCACGTAACGCCATCACGAAATCGCTCCCGCCACGTCTCATATTCAGCAAAACCGTTGTCGTAAATACCGTCACTTCCTGAATACCGCAGCGTTTGCTTAAATGCTCAAATGCCTGTTGAAAGGAATAACCACTTTCCCATTCCCCCACGGTCTGGCGCAATTCCCGATACAACGGATGTACCGTATCTGCCCCTTTGCGCTCCACACAATGGAACAACGCCCGTTGCACCGTCTCGCCTGCACCAACCAAAAGCATCATTTTACTCAGCAGCTCAGGTAATTCCAATAGAATTTGCTGATCCCGCTTCTGTACTTTTCCGTGCAAATCCTTGGCCAGTGCGACTGGAATTAGAACACCGAGTCCCATACCAAGCACCAGTCCGGTTGTATCCCCACCCATCATCAGTGATATTAAAGCTCCACCAGCGACCATCATATATCCGTAACCGAGCATTTCTGTCAGGAAAAGTATCGTTTTTTCTCCGCTGTTTCGCATACCATACAGCTTTTGCACCGAACGCTGGAGCTTGAACATCAGCACAGGCAGCCTATGAGTAGCACGCAAAACATGAATCATGTGTACAAAAGGAACTGAAAGTCTTTGCAGCCGTATTCCTTCCAGCTTCATATGGCGAAAATGTGCATACTGAGCAGCATACATCCGGTTCAGCACCACCCAACCTCCCACTTGCAGAACCAGCGTGACCAGACAAACCAACATCACCATGTTTATCTCTCCTTACACTTCAATCTTCATAATGTGATTGATCCACACAAGACAGCCACCAAGCACCAACAGACAAATGGTGGACAAAATCATACCCGTACCACTATATAAAGGCATCATGTAATCTCCTGCGGTCATTGTCATAAACAGTACAAATAAAAAAGGAGCAGCAAACATAACTCTCGATTCAAAACGCTTTTGCGCAATCATCACACCGATTTCTTGTTGAATTTCCAGCTTCTCCCCAATGACACTTGAAGCTCGTCGTACGACCTCCACCAGATCACCTCCGGTTCGTTTACAAGCCGCAAATACATCTGCAAAATTCGTAATATCCTCCATTTGGGCCCGACGGGCCAAATCCTGCAAGGCAACCTCCACGGGCTGTCCAATTTCGAGACAGGCTGTAATAATGTTAAATTCAAAAATCAGATCATGATCTCCATCCGGACTGAGCAAACGCAAATCCTCCACAGCCTCACGAAAACCATTCTCTACCGACCTCCCCGCCGAAAGAGAAGACGAGAGGGAATATAAAGCCTGCTTGAATTGGATGCTTAGAGCAGACCTGCGTCGTTGCAGCAAAAATTGCCTGAAATAACGGGGCGTCGCCAGAGCTCCGACAGCACACAGTAACGATAATATCCATTGGTGATAAAATAGATAGCCAATCATTGCGAATAGCACGCCACTAAAGAGAATGCACATACTTTTTTGTATTGTCGTTAATGTATATACCGTATAGTCAGGCAGAGAAGGGACCTGACGGGATGCTTGCTCCGGCTTCCCTGCCGCCTTTTCAATCTTCATACCGCTGCTTCCCCCTATGCCAGCTTTCCGGCTTGATCCCGGCCATTTGCAGCTTTAACGTATGGTGCAAACCTTCACCACAACGTTTCAGCTCCCCTATAATTCTTCCTTTACTTTCTCCGTGTTCTTGAAAGCGATAGAGCGGATTAAGCGTCACCTCACCATTTTCAAAACCGATGACTTCGCTAATTTCGAGTATCCGTCTGGATTTGTCACGCAGCCGTGACAGATGGACGAATATATCAATGGCCGAGCTAATCTGCTGCCGGACTACACCAAGTGGAAGATCGGCCCCGCCGAGCACCATCGTTTCCAGCCGACTGACCATATCACGGATATTATTCGCGTGGCCAGTTGACAACGATCCATCGTGTCCTGTGTTCATCGCTTGCAGCATATCCAACGCCTCACTTCCCCTGACCTCACCCACTACAATCCGGTTAGGTCGCATACGCAAGGAGGAGCGAATCAGATCACGAATGGTGATCTCCCCCTTGCCCTCGGTATTCGCGTTCCGTGTCTCCATGGAAACGAGGTTAGGGACAGTCACGATTTGCAGCTCTGCCGAATCTTCAATCGTTATAATCCGTTCGGACGGTGGGATAAACTGGGATAATGCATTCAAAAAGGTTGTTTTACCGGAACCCGTTCCTCCGCTTATAAAAATATTGTATTTGCTACGTACCAGGTCCTTGAGCATTGCGGCAGCTTCCTCATCCAGCGCGCCTATTCGTATCAAGTCCTCCATCGTCATGGGACGTTCGGGAAACTTCCGTATTGTCATCGTTGGCCCCTTGAGGGCCACTGGCGGCAGTACAATATTGACGCGTGACCCATCCTTTAGACGAGCATCCACAATCGGCGAAGCCTCATTTACAATTCGATTTACCCCCGCTACAATCGTCTGGATCATATCCTCCAGTCGCTCTCGGGACTCAAATTGATCGGTCACCTGGATGACCTCACCTCCCCGCTCCACAAATATTTCCCGGTGACTGTTAATCATAATTTCCGTAACTGTCGGGTCGTCGATCAATGGCTGAAGCACATCCAACCCACGGAACGAATTAAAAACTTTACGTACAAGTGCATGCTTTTCACGGGAAGTTAAGCCCGCCAGCTCTGCATCGTGTAAAATTCGATTTTCAATATGTCGGATCAAATCCGTATCGTCTACCGAAGACGTCACATCCAGCCCACCTCGGATATCTGCTCGCAGCGCCTTAAATCGCTCCTCATTTATGCTCATCAGCCCTTCACCCCCTTTTAAGACCAAGCAGCGGGCAACTGTGCCGCACTCTCCACATTCAGCAGCTCGCGACACAGATGACGGATTTCCCGCTGATAAATCGGTGAACTAAGCAATAATTCACGATGCTGCATCTGTTTCCATGAAGGAATATACGGCAGCGCTCCATGTAGCTCCATAAAGTCTCGAGGTAGTGAATTGATCATAGTTCCCATATAACGGTTCACCACAAAGCTCGTTTTGGACAGCATAGCTTCAAGCCCTTCGGGCTGTGTTAGCTCCAGAAAATCCAGCCATAGGCCACACTTATGCATGCTCATTAAATCGTCAGCCAGCAGCCAGATCAGCTTATGACTGACCTCAAGCATCGCTTGAGCGCGGTCACCGTCCTCAGATTCGCCATCTACGATTACTACATCATACTGTCCGCATTCAGCAATCGTCCGGATCAGCTGTACCGCTTCATCACAGGTCATATCTATTAGCTCCATGCGATTATAGACAGGCAGAAAAGTATCGGCCTGAATTTCAGGGCGATGTACACAATAGGAAGCTACGGAAGAGGGAATGCCATCACTCTCCGTCGCCTTGAGGTCATATAGCAGCCTGGACAGCCCTCCTCCTTCTGTGCTGTTAGAACTGCCTGAACCCGTGAACAACGAGCTTGAGTCCACCGTTTCCAGATTCAAATAAAATACGGAATACCCCTCATTCCCCAGCTGCTTGGACATATTGAGCGCAGCTGTTGTCTTTCCCATCCCGCCGGAAGCCGCCACCATGCCGATAATGGTTCCGCCTTCGCGGCTGTTTACACTTTGTCGACTGTTTGATTGCTGTCTTGCCATTTCCAAAATAGAACCTACCAGCTCGGATAAAGGCTGGTATTTCAATAACGGTTGTCCATATTCGCTCACTTCTTCTCCCTCATGTAATACCAAGCAAGGAATATTGGCAGCTTTCCGATCTGTCCACAGACTCAAAAAAGCCGCTTCACCCACCACGACATCCGGTCTTTTCATTCCATTCGTTTCCAGCATGTATTGACAAAATGCTTCCGGCTGCGAAAATGCCGTTATCCTCAGCCTTCTGGCGTACTCGCTCCCATGTACATAATTCAGCAACGGCTCAATATATTCCCGGCCATCTACAGCCAATACCACTTTCACCGGAATCATGACGCTACCCCCTTTCCTCAACACAACAACGCAAAAAAGCACCGTTCATCAAGCCGTAAATACATACGGTTGGTGAACGGTGCTTCCGTCACGTGCTATCTATTTACTGGTAGAATAGCATAGCACTTATTTTTGAGCAAGTATTTTTTATGCAAATACGACTTCAAATTCTTTTTAGGTGCAAAAGGCGGGGATACAATCCCCGCCTCCCACTACCTTTATCTTACCAGAATTTGTGGTGATGACGATGACAGTCATGATGGCGATGATGACGATGTTTCCGATGATGGTGACATTTTTTCACAAAAAAGTCTTCATGAAACCGATGATGTTTGACTCTAGGTTTAAACTTAATGACCGTCACCTTAATGATTTTCTTAGTAACGCGTTTTCTTGGCTTAGGGAAATGACAATGATGCCGATGATGTTTAAACATTTTTAATTCGCCTCCATTTCTTTGAGATAGAATATACTATGGAAGCACGGAACAACCGGAAACCAGCATATGACTATTTACGTATGAATTGGGTAATTCACTCATCTTCCTCGAGCTTGATATTCGGTTCATAGTCCGCCACGATTAGAACATCCATATGACGCGCTTGACGAAGAATTCTCGGAACGACCGTAACCTTTCCCCAACACTTACTTCGGGAAGACTGGCCCACGATGAGCTGCGTACCTGTATATCCTTCTACCGGAGCAATTAAAATGTCGGCAATCTCCCGTCGGCTGGAAACAAGCCGGATTTCAAAGCTTCCTCCCAATCGGTTGGTCAACATCTTTAATTGTTCCAGTCGAGGGTTCAACCCCTCGGGTATACTCTCACCGACATGAACATAAGTCACAATCCACACGGCCTTCAACCGAAAAGCGATACGAAAACCACGGCGAATCAGCCTTTCAGCATTTTCGCTTATCGTGACGCCTACGAAAATCACTTCCTCCCTACGCCACGGTCCCCGAAGCGATCCGTGACGATCCCACGATTCCAGCCGTTCATCCACATCATCTGCCAATTCCCGTAAAGCCAGCTCACGCAACGCAATCAGGTTACCTAATTTAAAAAAATGGCTAAGCGCCTGTTCCACCTTGGCGGGATCGTATATTTTGCCATCACGCATCCGCTGCTGCAACGATTTTGGAGCCACATCAACAAGTTGTACCTCATTGGCCAAACGCATCATATGATCAGGGACAGTCTCTCTCACTCGAATGCCGGTAATTTGTTCTACCGCGTCATTCAAGCTCTCCAGGTGCTGTACATTCATTGTGGATATGACAGAAATACCTTGATCTAAAATAGTCAGTACATCCTCATAGCGCTTGGATCTCGGACTGCCAGGAACGTTGGTATGTGCCAGCTCATCAATAAGCACCACTTCAGGATTGCGCCTAAGAATGGCCTCTGTGTCCATTTCTTCCAAATGCACCCCATGACGCTCGACGGGCTGACGGGGAATCATATCCAGAGAACCCACTTGTGCCAGTGTTTCTGCTCTTCCATGCGTTTCCAGCAATCCGATTACAACATCAATTCCACTCTCCAGCAAATCATTGCCTTCTCTCAGCATCGTATATGTTTTACCGACCCCTGGAGCAGCGCCAATGTATACCTTGAGCTTGCCGCGCCGAATTTTGGCTGCCTCAGCCTGTGCTTCCTCATCGCTCAAGCGATGATATGGTTCATTATCTCCTTCCTCCTGTCTCATCGTTGGCAAAATCCGTTCACCCTCCTGCTCGGCTCGATCCGCAATTAACAGCAGGTCCATGTTTTTCATCCGTTTAAAAATTCCGTTCACCAGCGACCCTCTAACCAACTCCTGCCATCGGGTCTGCCGAGAATGTCCCATGACAATCCGGGTGACATTATGCGCTACCGCATAATGGATAAGCTGACGAGGCAACCTTCTGCGGGAAAAAAGCGGGACTTCTTCAAATGTCGATCCTATCTTGTCAGCCAACTGCACAATTGAGCGCTTGAAGGCTGCTGATTCCCTGGACAGCTTGTGCTTCGGGCTGACAAAAGAAACCACCAGCATATCTCCACCCAACCGCTTGGCGACCTGCTCTCCTCTGCGAACATAAATGGACCCGTTCCAATGATACTGAACAGGCACCAAAATACGCTCTGCGGCTCCTGACGCCCCGTGCAATCCTAATTCCTCCCGGTGCCGTTCCAGCGAATCGTTCACATCCTCTGCCACTAATCGCAGAGCCAGCTCGCGCAGCTTACCGAGATTTCCCCGATGGAACATTTCAGGATTGGGCGTATGCATGTATCCTTTCGCCAGCCGTTCCAAAATGGTCTCCGGTGTGACATCAATCAGACGGATTTCATCCGCCAGCTCCAGTGTATCGACTGGAACCGTGGATGCCACTTCAATCCCTGTCAGCTGATAAACCCACTCCGTTATCCCTTCGAGTTCATAGACATTGACCGTCGTAATGACGCTAATCCCCAGCTCCAGCAAATATTGAATATCCTCCAGCCGGGTTGGAAATCGGGCATCTTCCCGGTTGCGATGTGCCAAATGATCCACCAGTACCACCTCGGGATTGCGTTCCACCAAAGCTTCCAGATTCAAATCTTTTTGCTCCACACCATCCTGCATCCAATGAATACTAGGCACTCGCTCCAGCGTGCCGATTTGCTCCACGGTTTCACGCCGCTGCATGGTCGAGACCGCACAAATCACCACATCAATGCCTTCATGCTGAAGCGATTGTCCTTCCTGGAGCATATGATACGTTTTGCCCGAACCACTGACTGCACCGATGTAAATTTTGAGTCTGCCCCGATGCAGTTTGTTAATCGAATCCAGTATTTCCTCGGGTGATTTGCGTTTGAAGCTCTCCATCCTTTGTTCCTCCCCGCCACGCGACAGCTCATTTGCGTCCGTTCTTGTCTGGTTGTAATGAATGTACTCCGGTGTTCCAGACAATTCAAGATGAGCATCCTGGCTTTCCCCGAAAAAAGCCACACAAGGCAGTATACACGCAAAAAAGCGTGAATTCAGGCATTTCCTGCCCGTTTGCACGCTTTTTTGGTAAACCTGTAGGTGGTCGCTTCCTGCGAATTAATGGCGTTCTTCGCCAACCATCCCTCGCTGCTGAAGCCATTTTTGCCACACCACACCATGGGATGGAGAAAAGAGAAAAGCTATAAGCAGCAGCCCACCCGATACACACAGCATACATGCTGCAATAGAGGCATCCAGCATACTTGCCGTGTAGAAGCCTGCCACCGAACTGATAGCCCCAAATCCGACGCTGTACACAATCATATGGGACAATTTCTCCGTGAGCAGATAAGCCGTAAGTGGCGGTACCACAAGCATTCCAACCACCAGAATTGCCCCCACGCTCTCAAATGACGCCACGGTCGTAAGCGATACGAGACTCATCAGCAGATAATGAAAAAAACAACCGGAATGCCCAGTGAAGCTGCTAATGCGGGATCAAAGGATGTGATCTTAAATTGCTTGAAAAAGCCCCATACCGCGAGCATATTGATTAAAAACATCATACCTGTAGTCCATACAGCCCTCGGACCTACATCGACACCAGCAATTTCTAGCGTATTCCACGGCACATATGCAATCTCCCCATACAGCACGTGATCCATATCTAGATGAACATTAGAAGCAAACACGCTGATCAGCTTGCCTTCCGGCACCTCAAAGGAAACATCGAACAGAACAGGCTTTTTTTGATAAGCTACAGATAAATCACGAACGACAAGCGGTGAATGCCCCATATGTTTTGCCTCCTTTATTTAAGGGCTTTATCCATCGTATTGACGTTATGCCTCACCATTCCGATGTACGTGCCTTCTTCCGTGCCTTCTTTGCCCATGGCATCCGAATATAGCTCGCCACCAATCCTTATCGTATGGCCTTGCTGAGCGACTCCCTGAATAACCGCATCTATGGCCTTTCTTGGCACGCTGGTTTCTACAAATAAGGCTTTGATTTTATGCTCCACCAGATAGTCTCGCAGCTTGGTCACATCCTGAGAGCCTGCTTCAGACTCTGTACTCATGCCTTGAAGTCCCTTAACCTGAATGTCGTAAGCATCTCCAAAATAGCCGAAGGCATCATGTGCCGTGACTAGCACGCGCTGGGCTTCCGGTATGCTCGCAATCTGCTCCCTTGTGTAATCATCCAGCTTCCGCAGCTCAGCTAGATAGGTTTCTGCGTTAGCCTTATAATCCTCTGCATGCGCAGCATCAAGCGCCGACAATTCATCTCTGACGGTTTCTACCGCAGACATCCAGTTTTGTACGTTAAACCAGATATGCGGATCATGCTCAGACCCCATTTCCGGGCTGCCTGTACGCAGCTGATCCTGGGTGATGTTTTTGGAGACAGGTATGACGTGTTTTTGCTTGCCGATTTTCTCCAGAATGTCCTGCATTTTTCCTTCCAAATGCAACCCGTTATAAAAAATAATGTCGGCCTGATCCAGCTTGCGCATATCTCCCTGAGAAGCCTTGTACAAATGCGGGTCAACGCCTGATTTCATAATGCCTGTAACCTCCACATGATCACCGCCAACCTTGCCCACAATATCCGAAATCATGCCGATGGTCGTCGTAGCCTTTATTTTTTGTCCTGCCTCTCTTGTCGTTCCCTGTTCCTTCTGCTCCTGACTACATGCACTGGCAAGAACCAAAACCAGTGACAATACTCCAACCGTCGTTACCCATCGCGGCAAAGTTTTCTTAGACTGCTTGTTCATGCTTTAAAACCTCCTTCGAATATTGTATTGGGACAAACTATTTCCATAAGACAATTATTTTTCACAAGGACTATATTTTGGAGTATAAACTAAAATTTTTACCTAGGGAAACATTTTTAGAATATAAATCTTATTCCTTTTGCCTGATCGTTCGATTTTGGCTCTCTGAATGTGTAATATATAGAAGACATCCAATCGTTAAAATAAAGAACGTATATAAAGAAGGTGCATATCATGAAGCAAACAGGACGCAGCCCATATCAGGACAAACGTCAGCAACATCGGATTCGGCCAATGCTGCACATTTTTGTGCTGCTGTGCTGTCTGGCTACCCTTACATCGTGTGCTCGGGGGGATATCCATGTCGATGTTCATCTTGATCGGAGTATAGATATGGATGCATCGTTCAGTGTGAACAATCAGACACTGATGATGTTGGACAATCCCGGACTGCTGGATCAATTAGCCAAGCGTATTCAAAGCAATAATGTGGATGTTCAGCCGCTAGCTGAACAGGGAAGAAAGGGATATCAAATCAAGGGGCATTATGAAGGAGATTGGGCCACAAACGAAAAAAATCCCAATCAGGAATTCAATCTGCCCGAGGGATTAGAAGTAAAACGCGCTGTGACCCAACATTTTTTCACAACAAATTATGATCTTACGATGAAGCTTGATCTGCCACGAATGCTTCCTGAAGAAGCCAGGGGATTGAGTGACAAATTACAGCAAATGAATGTGTTCGCGCGTAAATTACTGGAGCGGCAGCTTGATCTTAACTTTAGCCTGTCCTTGCCAATCCGACCTGCTGCCAGCAATGCGGACAGTGTATCGAAGGACGGAAAAACACTGCGTTGGGACATTGCCCCATTGGAATCCAATGAGTTGAAATTATCCATCAATGTCCCGAATCTACGACATATCGTATATGTAGCTATTGCGGGCTTGATACTGATTGTGGTGATTGTGATATGGCTGATTCGTGGTCATCGCTCCAAAAGGAAAGCTGACCCCTCTGAATCTTAAACCCTGACATCGCTAAAAAAATCGTTTCCGAATCTCTGGTGGGGGGATCTGGCATTGATCCTCTTCATCCTTGCCAAACCAGCGGTATCGGTTACGTGCTATCCAGTTATAGACAGCATCACGCATAAAGCGGGGAAATAGAATGAAAGCATAGGCCAGCGGGTATGGGAATCGAAGACGTCTGGCAATCCGCAGAGCCGCAGTTGACCTTGTATAATACATACCGTCTTCAATCAATACAAACGTATCCAGCTGATCTGTAGATAGTCCTCCTGCACGTAAAAGCCTTTGTCCTTCCTCGGATTGAAGGGAACCAAAATGGAATATCCCCTCAGGGTCACGCTTGATAATAAAGCGGGCTGCCCCCTGACAAAAATGGCATACACCATCCACCAACACAATGGAATGCTCCAAACGATCAGACTGCTTCATCATGCTTTCACCTCCAAGGAAATCAACAGCTTGCATGCCTTTATGCGTAAAACAAAAATTCATAAACAAAAAAACGTCGAAATCATCCGACGCTTGTTTAGAAAGGTATCGACTTTTACTTGTTCGGGAACTAGCTCAATGCTTTCTCGAACAATTGTTTGGCATGAATTTGCGCTAAAAGCTCTTCATGAAACTGATCCATACACTTGCAGATAAAATCCTTATGGCATACCGGGCAAGGTGTCGTTAGCAGTCGACTAATATTCGTCAAAGTCCACTCCGGATTACGTTGAGAAAAAACGCGGCACTCTGTACCATCGGCCAAACTCATTTTAAACTCATAAAGCCCTTCTTTTTCGTTGCTGCCAGCCAGCGTGAAATTAACAATATTCGGTCTGTAAGACATCGTATCACCCGTATTTTTCAAATTTGTTTCGTACCTGGTGACCAGAATCACCTAAGCCATCTTAATGAATTTTGGCGTTGATGTCAAATGGTCGGGGATCTACCGTCATGTTAATACATGATTTCCTTTCCGTATGTACTTTAAACGAACCACACACAATGAATCATAAAAAATAGGATTAACTTGCTTGGTCACACAAAAGTTGCACTGGACAAAAACTATTGTAGGTGTACAATAGGGATAACGTAATCGTTATGTCTCTAATACTATAATTCAATATGAATAAAGAAGGTGAAGCGTATGAAAAATATGAAGGGTAACGTGGTGGAAATCGCTTCACTGTCGGAAGTGAATCGTTCCTTGAGCGTCCCTAAAGACGGTACCTGGTTTCGGAAGTTTCTCGCCTTTGCCGGACCCGGCTATATGGTCGCTGTCGGCTATATGGATCCCGGCAATTGGGCTACAGACATTGCAGGCGGATCAAAATTCGGCTACACGCTGCTGAGTGTTATTCTGGTCTCCAACCTGATCGCTATTCTGCTGCAAGCCTTATCTGGCAAGCTTGGCATTGCCACAGGTAAAGATTTGGCACAAATGTGCCGTGATACCTATAGTCGTCCCGTCGCAATCGGCTTATGGCTTTTGTGCGAAATTGCCATTGCAGCCATGGATTTGGCTGAGGTTATCGGTTCAGCCATTGCATTGAAGCTGCTGTTTGGTCTACCGCTACTGTATGGCGTTATCATTACCGCATTTGATGTCATGCTCATTTTATTGCTACAAAACAAAGGTTTTCGGGCTTTGGAAACATTGGTCATTGTACTAATGGCGACAATTGCCGGGTGCTTTGGCATCAATCTCATTTTGGCACAGCCATCATGGGGCGGCGTGTTAGGCGGATTTGTGCCAGATTCACAAATTTTGACCAACCCTAGCATGCTGTATATTGCTATCGGTATTATGGGTGCTACCGTAATGCCCCACAATCTTTATCTGCATTCATCCATTGTACAAACTCGCAAATTTGAGCAATCTTCAGCAGGTAAACGGGAAGCTATTAAATTTGCAACTTGGGATTCCAGTATTGCGCTTATGTTTGCTCTCTTTATTAATGCCGCCATTTTGATCGTGGCAGCAGCGGTGTTCCATACTGCCGGAAGAACGGATGTAGCTGAAATTAGCGATGCCTACTATCTGCTGTCGCCTTTGCTCGGAACCACACTTGCAAGCATCCTATTTGGGATCGCATTGCTCGCCTCCGGCCAAAATTCGACTGTAACAGGTACGTTAGCCGGACAAATCGTTATGGAGGGCTTTCTCAACCTCCGCCTTTCCCCTTGGCTGCGTCGTCTGATAACCCGACTCATCGCTATCATTCCAGCGGTAATTGTCACTGCTATCGCCGGTGAAAAGGGGGCAGAAGAACTGCTTGTACTGAGTCAGGTTATTCTGTCCATCCAGCTGCCTTTTGCCATCATCCCACTGTTGCTCTTTACGAGTGACAAAAAGATCATGGGTGAATTCGCGAACAAAACGTGGCAAAAAGTACTGACCTGGATCGTGACCGCTGTCATTATCGTCTTGAATGTGATACTCATTATTCAGACGATTTCAGGTTGAACAATAATCATTTGCAGACGCCTAGGCTACACCCAAAAAAGGAGATATCCAAAACGCCATAAAAGGTGTAAGGATATCTCTTTTCTTTTCCCAATCGTATATCTGTACATTCATGCAAAATTCTTTACTTCCTTAGTTTGTAATGATACAGTAAAACCACAATACTAAATGTTTAGTATTAAATGTTTATTATCAAACTATGTAGAGGAGATATCATTTTGAGTACGACACGTGTAATGGTTCTTGGGCTTTTATTACAATACGGAGCAATGTCCGGATATGAGATACAACAAAAGATGCAATCCGCTCAAACGGATAAATGGGCTTATGTGCAACCAGCTTCTATATACCATGCCTTAAAAAAAATGGATTCGGAAGGAATTGTACAGTTAGAAACGTTAGAACAGACAGGGAACCGGTCCAAAGCCATATATGCTATCACGGAGGCTGGAAAAAGTGAGTTTAGTCGGCTTTTAATCGAATCATTTAAAGAATCTTCTGTTGTGTTTCCAACAGCACTGTACACAGCTTTAACTTTTATGGATGAGGCTGGGCTCCATGAAATTGAAGAAGCTTTAAGTTTTCAGCAGCAGGCCATCGAAAAAATCTATAAAGAAATGAAACTAGGGCAAGAACAAAAAGCTGAACTTATGGATATCCCCGTAAACGTCATGTTAATTTTCAGAAATATTTATGATCAATGCGAGCTTCAATTAAAATTTGTAAAACAAATTAAAGAGGAAATCAGAAGAAATTTATGAGGAGGATGTAATCATGAAACGGAGTAAAGGAGCACAGAATAAGCAAAAAGCTGCTCTAATTGTTGTTGGATTAGCTGTATTCATTGATATGTTAATCTATGGATTAGTCGTCCCCATTTTGCCAAGGTACGCAGATTCTTTGGGAGCAACTCAAACCGAAATCGGTTTTTTATTCAGCAGTTATGCAATCGCATTATTTATAGCTACACCTGTTTTTGGCTTATTAACGGATCGGATTGGGAGAAAGACACCTTTATTATGGGGGTTAATTGGACTCATAGCCTCCACTTTAATGTTCGCCATAGCCCACACCCTCTGGCTGCTTGTACTGGCACGTGCTCTTCAGGGAATCGCCGCCGCAATGACCTGGACAGCAGGGCTCGCTCTCTTGGCTGATCAATATCCATCTGAAGAACGTGGCAAAGCTATGGGCTTGGCATTATCCGGTCAAGCCGCCGGAACCCTTCTCGGACCGACAATTGGCGGTTGGTTGTATCAATGGGGAAGTTACCAGCTTCCTTTTTACTTTGCCATCTCCCTGGCTGTCATTGATGCTGTACTTCGGTTAATACTCCTGCATGATATTCCGGAAGCAAAAAATGAAAAGTATATTTCCCCTTTCTCGTTCATGAAAAATAAAGATTTGCTTTTGGTTATTGGAGTTGTGATTATCGGCGCATCCATCCCAAGCGTACTTGAGCCAACATTACCGTTACACCTACAGCACAATTTTAGCGCTAACCCTGGACTTATTGGATTATTATTTGCCATTCCCACACTTGCTTATGGCCTGGCAACACCTTTTATAGGACAGTTTTCCAGTAAGATTGGTTATAAAAATGGAATTCTCCTCGGTCTACTTATGGTATCCATTACTCTTCCTCTGACTGCACTTCCAGGAATATTATCGTTTCAAGCTATTATTTTAGCTGTTTTAGGGGTTAGCATGGGCATGGTTCTTGCTCCCTGCTTACCCCAACTTGCTGATATTTCTCAACGAAGTGGAATTCATTCTTATGGAATTACTTTTGCACTTTATAACACGGCATACTCGATTGGCCTAATGATCGGCCCTATTTTGAGCAGTACTCTTACAGATCTAATGAATATTAAGTTATCTTATTTAATCATAGGCATTATTGTATTTATATACATGTTCGTACTCGCTTCAGCCTTAAGGAAAGCCAAAAATTCATATCTCCCATAAGGAATGAAGCGCTTCCTTGCAGCTTTATCCATCCCAGAGCATCCCAATCCCATAAAAAAGGTATCCCTCAAGCTTATCGCTCGGGAATACCTTTTTTTGATCCATCTATGGCTTTACAGGCTCTACCTTCTTTGCGCTTCAAGCGCGAGGTTCAGCTTGAGCACGTTCACACGCGGCTCTCCGAACACTCCGGCACTACGGCCTTCTGTTTGCTCCTGTACCAGTGCTTTCAGCTGATCCTGCGCGATTCCCGTCAAGCGGCTAATGCGCGGAATTTGCACCTGTGCCGCCTGTGGCGAGATGTGCGGGTCCAGGCCTGAACCGGAGTTCGTAATCAAGTCCACCGGAACCTGGCTAATCGGCACATCTGGATTTTGTTTCTGCCAAGCGGCAATGGAATCCTGGACTCGCTGTATCAAGGCCGGATTCGACGGTGCGTAGTTATTTGAGCCTGAACCAGCCCCATTATAACCAATGCTCGACACCCGACCTTGGAAAAAGGCCGGATTGGCAAAGGATTGCCCGATCAGCTCAGAGCCAACAATCCGTCCCTCCGCATCCTGTAGCATGCTGCCGCCCGCCTGCTGCGGAAACAATACCTGTGCCACTCCTGTACTGACCAGCGGGTATGCCAAGCCGCACAAGAGGATCATCAGCACCGAGGTTCGCAAAGCGACTCCAACGATTGTACTTCCTCGCATCTCCTGTCTCTCCGGCTGCCCCTCTGACATAGCGTCCGTCTCTGTACGGTTGCTGCCACCTTGTCCGGCAGACCCGGCTTTTTCGTGTGCAGCAAATCTACGACCAGACATCATCCGATAAAACCCACTCATGTTGCTCACCCTTTCCGCTTCCATTATCTGAAATGCATCCTTTTACAGGCTGCTTTAAATCCATAAATGCACCAGCAAATCAATGGCCTTAATGCCGACAAACGGTACCACCATACCGCCCAAACCATAAATCAGCAAATTCCGTCCGAGCAGACGATCCGAGCTCATCGGCTTATACTTTACGCCCTTCATCGCCAGCGGAATCAGGAGCGGAATAATAACCGCGTTAAAGACCAGCGCCGACAAAATAGCAGACAGCGGGGAGCCAAGCCCCATGACGTTCAAAGCGCCCATTTGTGGAATGGCCAACATGAACATCGCCGGGATAATGGCAAAATATTTGGCAACATCGTTCGCGATACTAAACGTTGTCAGAGCGCCGCGTGTCATGAGCAGCTGCTTGCCGATAGCGACCACCTCAATAATTTTGGACGGATCGGAATCCAGATCCACCATATTGGCGGCTTCCTTGGCCGCGACCGTGCCGCTGTTCATGGCAAGACCGACATCCGCCTGCGCCAGCGCAGGAGCATCATTTGTGCCGTCTCCGGTCATAGCCACCAGCTTGCCCTGCTCCTGCTCACGGCGGATCACCGCGATTTTATCCTCCGGCTTGCTTTCTGCTACAAAATCGTCCACACCTGCTTCACGAGCAATAGTAGCAGCGGTCAGCGGATTATCCCCGGTACACATAATCGTACGAATACCCATTTCCCGGAGCTGATCGAACCGCTCCTTCATACCCGGCTTCACCGTGTCCTTCAAATAAATAATCCCGTATATCTGACCGTCCAGCGCGACTGCCAGCGGCGTTCCTCCTTCAGAGGCCACC
>NZ_ASSB01000065.1:0-18331 GCF_000520755.1 Paenibacillus sp. 1-18 | reverse complement strand
TTTTTTAGCCATACCCGATAGCGGACATGCTCCGTTTTTGGGAAGGGAGGCACTTATGGCTGAATCCATTAGGAGTTGGTGGCATGACCAGTAGAAAAACAGCTATTGCACGGCAATTTAACCGCAGCGCGTCAGGGTTGTATGATACTCATGCCCATGTGCAGCGCACCATGGCGGACAAGCTTTCAGAATTTCTTATACAACAGACCAATGCTGAGGATCCCAACAAACGCAGCATGCTTGAGATCGGATGTGGCACCGGTATTCTAACTGAAATTTTGGTGAACAGATGGCCACACTCGTCTATTACTGCGCTGGATATTGCGCCTGCAATGATTCTGGCCGCTGAACAGCGTGTGCTAGGCGCTGCAAACCCTGGAGGCTCAAATGATAGGCCATCATCTGATATTCATTTTTTGCTTGCCGATGTCGAAATATGGGCGGCTAACACTCCTGCCTCTTCGTTCGATCTCATCGTTTCCAGCGCTTGTTTCCAATGGTTGAGCCAGCCGCAGCAAACACTGAATTACCTTTACCGACTGCTTCGCCCCGGAGGGATACTCGCATTCGCGACCTTCGGACCTGGTACCTTCCACGAGTTGCATACAGCTTTTGAAGAAGTTTACCGTGCTGAAGATATGGAGCCCCAGAGGCACGGACTCTCGTTTCAATCTGCAAATCAATGGAAAGATTCATTAACAACAGCCGGTTTCTCCGATATTCAATATAAATGTATGCTGTTAACGGAAGAATACCCTTCACCAAGGGATTTTCTATTATCTGTAAAATCACTCGGAGCTAGCACTTCAGAAGCCGCTATTTCTCGTAATCTCGGATCACGGCGTCTGTTCACCAGCCTGTATAAAGAGTATGAAAATCGTTTCAGCACGCCGGAAGGTGTTGCAGCGACTTATGATATTGTATTTATACAGGCATCAACAACTGAATGATCTTTACGGATACAAATCAAAAAAACAGGACGTTTCGTTCAAGAAACGTCCTGTTTTTCAATCATACTACACCGCTGTGGTTTGTGTGCCTCTGCTGTTCCATTTTACAGCCAGCCCCAAGCTAAGAAGGAGAATGGCCGCCCCGAAAATGTACGGCAAATTGATTTGCACCTGGAACAGCGTACCCGCCAGCGCAGGCCCCAGAATATTACCGACACTCATATAGGCATTATTCATCCCGGCTGCAACGCCCTGCTCATCTCCCGCCATTTTGGATAAAGCGGTATTAATGGCTGGTCGCAGTAGCGACGTGGCGGTAAAGAAAATGAGTGATACCCCGAGTACATAATAAAAGTTACCAGAGAACAGCATTAGCACAAGGGAAATTGCAGAAAATAGAAAGGAGCCGATAATCACACCTTTTTCGCCAAAACGATTCAACATCGGACTGATGACCACAGCCTGAATCACGGTTCCGACCAGTGCGCCTACCGTAATGATGGTGGCAATATCACCCTCATTATAATGAAACTTGCCCGTTACGAAGAATGGGAACATCGTTTCAAAATGCGTCAGCCCAAACGTAAGCGTGAATATCATAATCAGTAGTATAAAATACGGCTTGCGAAAAGAAAGTGCAAACTGCTTAATCACATTATCGCGCTTGACCTTAACATTCCTAAATTTCAACTGCTTCTCCAACGACAAGGTTTCAGGCAGCAAAATCAATGAGATCAGCGCAGCCAAGCCCGATACGCCAGCCGAAACATACAAGGGCGTACGCATCGAGGTATGCGCCAAAAAGCCGCCCAAACCAGGACCGATAACAAAGCCAAGAGACATGGCAGCGCCCAGCAAGCCCATTCCTCTACCACGATTGTGCACCGTTGTAATGTCGGCAATATAAGCCATCATCGGAGGAATCATAAAGGCAGCTCCCGCTCCTCCCAGCAACCGGGAAATATACAGCATCGTTAACGAGTGTCCAATGGCAAACAATACAGAAGACACCGTCATGATTACCAAACCGGTAATAATCATTTTTTTACGTCCGTATTTATCGGACCATTCTCCAGCTAACGGTGAAAACAGAAACTGGGTCAAGCCAAACACGGCAACCAGGTAGCCTCCCGTTTCGCCACTGCCTCCCAGGGAATTCATAAATTTGGGAAGGATCGGAATAATTAGACCGATTCCCAGCATGGCAATAAACATATTAATCATCAAGATGACCAGCGGTCCCATTTTCAACTGTTGTTGTGAATCTGACATGTTGCGTTTCGTCCTCCTCAGCTACTTCATTAAAACTCTTCATTATATTAAAAGAGTGAGAGACAAATAACAATCATAAAATACTTCCGTTAACCCTGAATGTTTCCTTTGACAGGACAGCAAAAAGAAACATTCATGGAAAGAACGGGATTTAACCACCCTTTTATTTTGGCATAATCGCGATCGCAATATCATAATCAAATCTCTGAATTTCCTCAAATGGGATATCAAAGGGATTTACAGGCTTCAGCCGATTCATCTCCATCCAATAAGCCCCCTCCACTGTATTACGCTCATATCCATTACGATCCAGCCAGGCAAACAGGTCATCATAAATGGTACTCAGTCGTTCCCGATCCCCCTGAAAACGAGTTACCGCATACACCTGCTCAGGTATCTCGATACGTTCGAGCGTACCTGGAATTGCATGCCAAGAGGATACTTTTACTCCCACCTTGAGCGTGATATTTCCGTTCTCCTCGGCCACTGTCCATTGCGGGGAGAGTACATAGCCAATGTCGGCATCCAAACGCTCAGGGTGAATCTCCGGAACCATCCTTTGTACCTGCTGCCACTGCTTGCGTACCTCATCACCCAGCTCGGTAAAAGGGGCCTGTGCGGCCAGAGTCGCCACCCTGAAAGCTGGTATCCGTCGAATATCCACATTAAAATTTGACCTCATCCTGTTTCCTCCTTATCAAGCGGATGCTACTCAGGTAACCTCGTTCCTTATTGAGGATCATCGAATAGCTCATGCAGCATTTTTTCCTTGTTGTTCAGAAATTGCTTCATAATGATGAAATGATCGGTTTCCTCCAGCGTCCGGGTTTCGATTCCTTCATGTGTCAGATGATACAGTGCCACCCTCCGGATTAAATCCCCACGCAACCGCGATTGCCTCCATAAGCGTCGATTTACCTACACCGTTTTCTCCGATGATATAGGAGCTCCAATCGACGTATAAAAAGATTGCGATCCCATATACTCATGTCCGGTTCAGCTCCATTGCCAAGAAATTTACTAGGTATTCCATCATTATATTGGAATTATTTACAGCTATCAATCTGAAATCCCATTTTCGTAACCCTTCTGTTGTTATTCAAGCGTTAATTATAGGTATAATATATATATTCCGTTTTTTGGGCATGAAATCTCCGTGCTTCATAACTGTGGATGATGTATCTCATTATTTTTCAGGCAGGTGAATCTATGAATTCAAATCGCAAATCAATCCAATCCTTTAAAATCGTACAGTTCATGATAACCATCTACAGGCAGCGAATGACGCGTATTTTGCTACCGCTGGCTGTACTGGCTTTTATTATATGGGAGGCTGGACGAGAGCTGAAAGGCTTCAATCTGGCACGGATGCTTCATGAGCTGCGGCGAATGGATGCCACATTTCTCATCGAGATTGGCTTGTTCTCACTGGTAGCGGTGGCGGCCATGAGCGCATACGATTACGTGATCAGGCATCATTTTAAGTTTCAGATTAAGCCTGGAATAACATTCCGGTATGCCTGGATCTCCAATACCTTCAATAATGTCTTTGGCTTTGCCGGCTTTACAGGTGCGGGACTTCGCACTATGCTGTACAAAAAAAACGGCGTGCCGCTGGGTGTCATCACCTCTGCGGTTGTGTTCCTTTCGCCTGTGGTCATTACCGGATTGTCTTTGCTGGCTTGGGGAGCCATCGTCCATCTATATCCGGTACAGCCCGTGCTGGATGCTCATCCGTGGCTTTATTGGGCGTTATGGGGAATGGCATTGTATCTGCCGTTATTTTTGGTCATGCAACGATCCAAACGGTACGGAAAATGGTTCAACAAGGGAGAGGGTCAGCTGGCCTGGTCCACAATCTCCGCCTCCATTGGCGCTTCGCTGCTGGAATGGCTGCTGGCCGGTCTTACCTTTGCATGGATTGGCTCACACTTGCTGCATGAGCTGCCGATTAATGCCGTGTTCGGCATTTATGTGATTGCCGCGATTGCCGGACTCATCAGTCTTGCACCCGGAGGGGTCGGCGCTTTCGACATCATTGCCCTGCTCGGACTGCAATTGGCGGGCGCCAATTCAGATCGAGCACTGGCTGTGCTACTGGTTTTCCGCGTCTTTTATTTCATCATTCCGTGGCTGATCGGCTTGGTCTTAGCCGCTCTGGAGATGATTCCGCGCAACGAGCGCCTGAGCCAGTTGGCTGAAACAGGCTGGGATTACTCTCTTAATGCCTGGCAGAAGGTCTGGGGCTGGCCCGGCCAGTTCCGGTTTTTGGCCGATCTGGGAGTATGGGCGCTGGGCAAGCTGGTACTCATCTCCGGCGTTGTGCTCCTTTTGTCTGCGGCTACGCCCGGCCTGTTATATCGGCTCCGTTTTGCCGAGCATTTGCTCAGCCTGCCTGTCATGCGCTTATCGCACGAAATCTCGGTCATCATCGGGATTATGCTTGTCGTGCTGTCCCACGGAATCTCTCTGCGTATTCGCAGAGCATTGCGATTGACGTTGATACTACTGCTAGCGGGCGCAATTTTCACCTTTATCAAAGGTCTGGATTTTGAAGAAGCCTTGTTCCTGCTGTTCGTGGCGTTAATGCTGTGGATTTCGCGTTCACGGTTTTATCGGGTCAGTGCACCCCTGAATCGTCACAACATTTTAATATGGGGCGGACTCTCTCTGCTCGTAACCGGGGCTTATTTTATGATTGGGGCAGGCTCCAATACTCCGTTTATGCGCCATCTGCACGCCAAGGTTCATCTGGATTTTTTTATGAATCGTAGCGATTACGGAGTTACTGCCGTGTTTAGTTTGATTTTGGCATGGGTGTTCCTGACGGTGTATTTCTTCCTCAGACCACAACGTGTAATCGGTAATCTCCCCGACGCACGGGAGCTCGACAAGCTAAAGGAGTTTTTGGAACGGCAGGGCGGTAACCTCGTTTCTCATATGCTTTTTCTCGGTGATAAGTATCTGTATTGGACCAAGGACGAGCAAGTCGTTATTCCCTATGCTCGTAGCCGGGACAAGCTGATTGTATTGGGCGACCCGCTTGGTTCAAAAGAACGTGTGAATGAAGCGATTCAGGAATTTCAACGCTTCGCAGACCGGTATGCGTTGACGGCTGTATTTTACCAGGCATCACCGGAGTATTTGTCCATCTATCACGAGAACGGCTATCGCTTTTTCAAGCTGGGCGAGGAAGCGTTGGTACCACTGGAATCCTTTACACTGACAGGCAAAAGCAATCAGGCTCTGCGCAGCGCCAAAAACCGCTTTGACCGCGAGGGCTACTCGTTTGAAATCATCCAGCCGCCTCTGGAACCGTCACTCATTGAGGAATTGCGTCATATATCAAATATCTGGCTGGACGGACGCAAGGAGAAGGGGTATTCACTCGGCTGGTTCAAAGAGTCTTATCTTCAGCTAGCACCGATTGCACTATTAAAGGACTCTGAAGGAAAGGTCATTGCCTTCGCTACCATGGCCCCTGCCTATGATCACGGACAGACGGTTTCCATTGATCTGATGCGCCACCTGCCTGACACGCCGAATGGCACGATGGACTACTTATTCACACGGGTTATTGAGTGGGCCAAGGAGAGCGGGTATATGACATTTAATTTGGGCATGGCACCGCTGTCTCAGGTAGGACAAAGTGAAAAGGCACTACGCGAGGAAAAGCTGGCCCGGCTCGTGTTTCAATATGGGGGGCATTTTTACGGCTTTCAGGGGCTGCGGCGCTTTAAAGATAAGTTCAAGCCGCAGTGGGAGCCACGCTATTTGGCCTATCCGGCTTCTGTCTTTCTGCCTATTCTGACGCTGGAGCTGGTATATCTCGTGTCCAAGCGTTCGGACTAAGCGAAAGCATTCATGACCATAGCAAACCGGACATAATAAAGGGTGCTCCCCAACCACGATGGTTGCAGGAACACCCTTTTGATTTAGAAAGGCTTCTTAGAAGCTGCCTTTTACAACAACTTCAGACAATGGGAAACGCCCTGATGGACGAGCTGGCACTTGTGCCTTACCTACGCTAATAAGCAGGGTTGGCAGGTAACGCGCAGGAATATTGAATTGCTCGATTAGCTGTGCAGGAATAAAGCCGCCCATAGCGCAAGTGTCATAGCCCAGAGATTTAGCAGCCAGCATAATGTTTTGTGCCGCAAAAGCAGAGTTCAGGATTGCTGCATCGCGAGCGACTTGCGGATTTTGGTACGCACCGTTGATTTGCCCTACCAAAGCATCACGAATTTCTGCTGGCAATGTGCCTGCTTCTACCGCTTGGTCATAAATGACTGCGTTACGGTTCGCTTCCAAATCACCCAAAACGGCAATCGTTACGGAGCTTTCCACAACTTGACCTTGGTTGTAGGCGATAGGCAGCAGCTTTTGCTTATCTGCTTCACTGTCGATCACGAGGAATTTCCAATGTTGAAGGTTCCAAGCGGAAGGAGCTTCTATCGCCGCAGTCAAAATGGCCTCCAGATCTTCCTCTGGCAATTTAAAATCCTTCACATAGCTTTTCACCGCGTGTCTTTCACTAATAACAGAAAGTGTTTCATTTTTTTTGGAAATCGACATTCTGGGCACACTCCTAATGTTCTCATAGTATATATCTGACTTGAATCCTCATTAACTTCCCAAACTACTGCAATTATAAAAATGATAGTGGATGATGTCAATATGTTTAAGTATGACCCTGCACTCAAAATACAGTACAATACGAATAAGACATTCATATCGGCAGATCCCCGCCGATCGGACAAGACATGATGAGTTCATTTTGTTCTCATTTGAATGAAAAAAGGAGCGTTACTATGATTGGATCGTTTAAAAAAACGGATATTGCTCTGTTTGCCGCCTGGGTTGTAGCTTGTGTGGCTACATTAGGCAGTCTGTATCTCAGTGAGATTTTGGGATATGAGCCTTGTAAGCTGTGCTGGTTTCAGCGCATTCTGATGTATCCCTTGACCCTCTTGCTCGGAATCGCTTATTTTCGGGGAGATACGGGAATACGTCGTTATGTCATGCCGCTGGCTATCATTGGAGGCGCCATTTCGGCCTATCATTTTACAATTCAGCGTATCCATGCAGCTGCCAAAGCAGCTGCGCAAGCTTCAACCTCCTGCGGCATAGTATCCTGTGAACAGGATTATCTGAACTGGTTAGATTTTATCACCATTCCCTTTCTTGCCCTTATTGCCTTTATCCTTATTATTGCAGCCATGGGTTATATGATGCGCCAGGAGAAAAAATCAGCTCTGGGAGAGGTACAAGCAAAGGAGCTCGCATAAGCATAATAAAGACCCGATTATAGGGCCGGGTTTCACCTTGAGGCGTATAATCCGCTTGTCGGAGGAAAGACTGTAACTAAATATATCCATGACATATGTGCTATAATGATAGCGGTTTGCAGTCTGTCCAACAACGCTTACATTCCTTATAGAGGGGGCCTAGTTCATGGTTCATATCAGCACCCCAATTCTGCAATATGGCGCGACCTTCGGCATGATTTTGATCGCGGTTTCGGCTATTTTTATCCGCATGAAGACAGGTCATCGCCCTGTTAACGCTAAAAAGATTATCATACCTCCGCTTGGCATGAGCACCGGTTTTATGATGTTTGTCGTGCCGGAGGTACGGGTTCCCTTGCTTTGGGCGCTGGGCGCTTTTCTGATCGGCTGGTTTATTTTTTCCTATCCACTGATCCGCAGCACCAGATTTGAGCTGCAAGAAGGGCAGGTTTTTGTGCAACGCTCACGCACCTTCTTTTTTATCCTGATCAGCCTGCTGATCGTCCGACTGCTGCTGCATGAGTTTATTCAGCGTTATATTACCATTCCACAGACAGCAGGACTATTTTTCATACTAGCCTTCGGAACCTTGCTGCACTGGCGGCTGCGTATGTATTTTCAATATCGCGAATTCTTTCCGAGCGAGGCGTAGGCCTGCATCTGACCTACAGATTCTTGCATGCATCATGGCAGGTGGCTGTATAGACCCAAAAGACACGCTCTCCCAGCAGGAGTCGTGTCTTTTGGGTCTTTTGGTTTAGTTGGGTCATTTACTATATTATGCTAAAAAGAGACTGTCCTCTGGACAGCCTCCTCTAATTTCTGTAATATGTCCAGCTCATTCAAGCCGTTAATCTGTACGCAACCCGGTTGCTGTCTGCTTCTTATTGCTGGGTCAAAATGATCGGGCCATCCGCGGTAATGGCCAGCGTGTGCTCGTATTGCGCCGACAAGCCGCCGTCCAGCGTACGTGCAGTCCAGCCGTCCGCATCAATTTTACTGCGGTAGGTGCCTGTGTTGAGCATCGGCTCAATCGTAATGACCATGCCTTCTTTCAGACGCGGCCCGCGATGCGGTGGTCCATAATGCGGAACCTGCGGTTGCTCATGCATTTCTTGTCCGATGCCGTGACCGATGAATTCGCGTACGACCGAGAAGCCCTCCGCCTCTGCATAGGTTTGAATTGCATGCGAAATATCCCCGATCCGATTACCGATAACGGCCTGCTCGATCCCTTTGTACAGAGATTCCTTGGTGACGTCCAGCAGCTTTTGTGCCTCCTCAGACACATTACCTACTGCATACGACCAAGCGGAATCTGCCAGCCAGCCGTTCAGGTTCACAACCATGTCGATGGTCACGATGTCCCCGTCCTTCAGCGGCGTCTTGTTCGGAAAGCCATGGCAAATCACATCGTTAGGTGATCCGCAGGTTGCAAACTGGTAGCCGTTGTAGCCCTTTTGCTCTGGCGTTGCCCCATGCTTTTTCATGAACGATTCCGCGAAGGCGTCAATTTCCAGTGTTGTAATACCCGGCTTGATCATTTTGGCAATTTCCCGGTGACAAGCAGCCAAAATCTCGCCAGCTTTTTTCATATTTTCAATTTGTTCTTTGGTTTTAATGATAATCATTAAACGGTCTCCTTCTTTTCCGTGTTCGTTCTACTTTTCACTGTGTCCTTTTGCTGCTTCTATTGTAACGCTAAAAGCAGCGAAATGGAACCGATGTCAATTGATATCGTTTACAAGTATCTTAAATTGGGTATATAATACCCGTAACTTGTATACAAGTATGCAAAATCATTTCCAAGATAGGAGTATCCTATGAAATATCCAACAACCTGGTTACAGGGTGCGTCACTTGGGGAAAGGATTGCTTGTGAACTCCGGCTCCAGATTATACGCGGCATACAGCTCCCCGAGACCGTGCTGTCTGAGAACCAGACTGCTGCCGATTTTGGCACAAGTCGTTCTCCAGTACGCGAAGCCTTGAAGGTACTTGCGGGTGAAGGGCTTCTCCGTCTGGAGCGCATGGGAGCGATTGTCATCGGTATGACCCCGGCTGATATGGAGGAGCTGTTCGACGTAAGAAAGCTGATTGAGCATTTTGTTGTTCGAAGGTATGTACATAGCGACAATACCGGATTGGTGACCGCTTTAAACCGGATGATTGACAAAATGGAAGTCGCTCTCAAGCACAGAGATGTCGTCGAGTTTTCTCTTCAGGACTTTAATTTCCATGAAGCCTTGGTTCTGGAGGCAGGCCATACCCGTATTCTTCATACCTGGAATGGAATGAGACAGTTAATCCTGACAGTCATGCTGGCTGCCACAGAACAACGCTTTGCGTCCAACATCGAAGAATCCCAAGTTACGATTCACAAGCATCGCACCTTTGCAAACGCTTTAAATCAAGGAAACACGCAGGAATTATTCGAGTTTATTGAGGATCATTATCGGGACACCCGCAACGCGGTTAACGACAGCGTGCTGTCTTCCTATCACAAGGCACGGTCCTAGTCTGCAACATGCTGACAAAGAGCCTGTGTACCGCGCTTTAAGCATTTTTCCAGCCAGCGCGGTCCTTCTTCTAATTGAAGTTGTCGACAAGTATACATCTATCTGCACATGAATGAATAAGGGGGCATTACTTCATGAACACACTATTCGGCTTGAGCCATAACGTTTCACTGCTCATATGGGCGCTAGTTACTGTCATTCTTTTGATTTTGCTGATTGCCAAATTCAAATGGAATCCCTTCGTTTCACTGCTGCTCTCCGCCGTATTTCTCGGGCTGGTTAACGGGATGCCAGGACATGAAGTCACTGCCTCTATCACCAAGGGACTGGGCAGCACGCTCGGCTCCATTGCCATCGTCATCGGACTTGGCACCATGCTTGGCAAAATGATGGCAGAATCCGGCGGTGCCGAGCGCATCGCAACTACACTGATGGAACGTTTTGGTGAAAAACGCGTCCATTGGGCTATGTCATTGTAGGGGTTATTGTGGGGATTCCGGTATTTTTCGAGGTCGGCATCATTTTATTAATTCCGATTCTATTCACGGTCGCCCGGAAAATGAATATGTCTCTATTGAAGATCGGCATTCCAATGCTGGCAGGGCTATCGACGGTACATGGTCTTTTGCCCCCTCATCCGGCTCCGATGATCGCAATTGAAGCCTTCAACGCCAATATCGGACGCACGATAGGATATGCACTTATCGTCGGTATTCCGTCCGCCATTATTGCAGGCCCGGTCTTCGGCGCATGGATTGGCAAAAGAATCATGGTCAGACCTTCCGAGAAGCTGGATGAGCAGTTCAGAAATACGACCGCACGGTCGTTGCCGCCTTTTTGGATTACGCTGTTTACCATTTTGTTGCCTGTTATTCTCATGCTAAGCGGATCGGTAGCTGAAATCGTGGACCCAGCCAATACACATGCGGTTACTGTATTTTTCAAATTTATTGGTGATGAAGTGATGGCGCTGCTGATTGCGGCTGTATTCTCTTTCTTCTCGCTTGGGTATGCACGAGGCTTGAATAAAGAGGATTTAGCCCGTTTTACCAGCGAATGCCTGGCCCCTACAGCCTCCATCATCTTGATTATCGGCAGCGGCGGCGCATTTAAAACCGTGCTGATTGACAGCGGCGTGGGTCAGGCCATAGCTGCAGTCGCTACAGGAGCGCATATGAACGTAATTGTATTTGCTTTTCTGGTCGCTGCGCTCATTCGTGTGGCCACCGGGTCCGCAACGGTCGCGATGACGACAGGCTCCGGTATTGTCGCACCTGTACTAGCACTCACCCCCGGCGCGAATGTCGAGCTGGTCGTCCTGGCTACCGGGGCTGGATCGCTCATCCTGTCTCATGTGAATGATGCCGGCTTTTGGATGATCAAGGAATTTTTTAATATGACCGTTCCGCAGACTCTAAAATCATGGACCGTTATGGAAACCATCCTCTCCCTGGTCGCTTTCGGTTTGATTATGCTGCTGAGTGTGTTAATTTAACGTTAATAGCTAATAACGGTTAAGTGAAGGGGAGATTGACTATGACAGACACCCGATACATGATCGGCGTCGATATCGGTACGACCAGTACCAAAGCAGTGCTTTTTGAAGAAAACGGCAAAATTGCCGCCCAGCATCATGTAGGCTATCCACTGCATACGCCTGAGCCCGATGCAGCGGAACAGGACCCGGAGGATATTTTCAATGCCGTCGTTACAACGGTGCAAGAGGTCATGAAGCAAAGCGGAGTGCCAGCCGAGCATGTACTCTTCGTCTCCTTCAGCTCAGCCATGCACAGCGTACTGGCGGTGAACAAGAACGGCAAGCCGTTGACCGCCTCCATCACTTGGGCAGATAACCGCAGCGCCAAATGGGCTGAAGCGCTCAAGCATAAGTACAACGGACACGACATTTACTTGCGCACCGGGACGCCCGTTCATCCCATGTCACCGCTGACGAAGCTGATGTGGATTACACGGGATTTACCGGAAATTGCAGCTCAAACGTACAAATTCATCTCCATCAAAGAATATGTATTCGCCCGGTTATTCCAGCAATATGTTGTGGATCATTCGATTGCATCCGCTACGGGTCTCATGAATTTGCAACAGCTGGATTGGGACGAGGAAGCGCTGCGCATTGCAGGTGTAACGAAAGAACAGCTATCTGAGCTGGTGCCGACGACTCATGTGCTGCAAGGGCTGGACAAGAGCTATGCCCAGGACATGGGCCTACTCGAAACGACTCCTTTTGTTATCGGGGCCAGTGACGGTGTCTTGTCCAACCTCGGTGTTAATGCAATCAAACCGGGGGTTGTGGCTGTCACAATCGGCACCAGCGGGGCCATCCGTACCGTAGTTGATCAGCCGCTTACCGATGCCAAGGGACGTTTCTTCTGTTACGCATTGACCGAAAAGCTATGGGTAATCGGTGGCCCGGTGAACAATGGCGGGATTGTGTTCCGCTGGATTCGGGATGAATTTGCAGCCTCCGAGGTGGAGACTGCCAAACGATTGGGGATCGATCCGTACCACGTGCTGACCCAAATCGCGGAGCAGGTAAGTCCCGGCTCGGACGGCCTGCTTTTCCTCCCGTATTTATCCGGTGAACGTGCACCTCTGTGGGACCCGAATGCACGCGGCTCTTTCTTCGGCCTATCCCTGCGCCACAAAAAAGAGCATATGATTCGCGCCGCACTGGAAGGCGTATTGTTCAACCTGTACACGGTCATGCTCGCTATGGAAGAGGTCATCGGCAGGCCGTCGGTCATTCATGCTACTGGCGGATTTGCACGCTCAGAGCTGTGGCGTCAGCTCATGGCGGATATTTTCGATCAGGAGGTCATTATCCCCGAAAGTCTGGAAAGCTCCTGTCTGGGCGCTGCTATTCTGGGCTTATATGCACTGGGACGGATTGATTCACTGAATGCAGTCGCCGATATGATCGGCACCACTCACCAGCATCAACCTGTGGCAGAGCATGTAGATATTTACCGCGATTTACTGCCGATTTATATCCGCATCTCGCGTAAGTTTGAAGAAGAGTTCAAGGATATTGCGGAGTTTCAGGCCAAGTCCCTATAAGACTTAAATTAATGGAACTTGTTACAGCATTGTGGCGTATTACCGTTTCATACGAACCTGACTATGTCAGTTAATGATATAAAAAATCAGCTGGACAGGATCAGAAGGAGGATTAGACGATGCTCAGAAAAATACTGCACCGCCTGTTACATTCCACCTCTCATTCTCATAAGCGGCGATACAGCAGCTCAGATCGTTATTACGACCAGAGACGCCATTCTTCATCAGACGGTTACAGAAACAGCCATAACGGTCACCGATATTACAAGGACAAGCGCCGTCACTACTCCAGCTCCTAGCCAAGTAACAAAAAGCGAAGACCCTTCTCAACACGGGCCTTCGCTTTATTGTTATACGTCCTTCGTTATGCAGGACAACATCTGTGCATTTTAAAGGAAATCGGCTATGGCCGAAATTACAGAAACAGGGTTTTGGATATAATCACCAGCAAAATGAACAGAACCAGAATTGCTCCTACAGAGGTCCAGGCTCCTACGCCGTAATGCATACCGCCTACTCCACACATATGACTCATTTACAACACTCCTTTCGCTCATTTACAGGATCATTGTATGTAGACCTGGTCAAATGCGTAAGTGGGCATCCCCCCATTTTTACGGCGAATGCCCGGCTATCTTTATGGAATGGTATTACGGATTAACCTCAAGCTGCAGCAATGCTTCCTCCAGCTCCAGTATAAATTGCCGGCTATGCTCATACCGCTTCAAATATAAGCTCCTCTAGCGTCCTGCCCGAGATATATTCCATGACCAAGTACATTCCGTTCGGATGCTCTACCCTTTCGAGCAGCTTCGGGATATAGGGATGGTCCATCTGCTGCATGATATCGGCCTCACGCTGCAGCAGGTGAACTGCCTGCGCCCGCTTGCTCGGTCTGGGCAGCTTAACGGCTACCTCCTGCCCACTCTGTCCGTCCTGACAGAGATAGGTCAGACCATAGCTGCCCATACCCAGCAGTGAATGAATATGATACCGTCCGTTGAGTATATCACCAGGCTGTTTTGGGTAGTCGATCCATGATTGATAAGCGTTTCGCAACCAAGCCAACATGATCCTGTCCTTTCCTATACATGCTGCGGCAAAGCTCTCCATGCAACCTGTCCTCTGGCTCTTTGTTTTTGCTTTACTACTATTATATCATTACAAAAAAAGACCATCAGGGCCGAGAAGGCCTGATGGTCTTTTCAGGAAAACAGGAAAATGAAAGTTATGCCTCTCTACGTCTGCGCGGCGCCAACCCCAGCCAGGATAGCAGTGAACTGCGTGATTTGCGCTGTCTGCCCTGATAGGTGCGCAAATTGGTGATTAGCAGTCGATCCCGTTCCTCGTCGGCCCGTTCTTTCATCCAGCGTTTTTGATCCTCCAGCTGGTTAGAAAGGCTAATATTTTTTTCCACCAAACGGCTATGCTCCGCTTCCAGCTCTTCCAAGCGACTTCGCATCTCCAGCAAAGCACTTTGTACCATATCCTGCATCTGCGTTAATTCTTGTGGTTCCATGGGCTCCAGCGTTTGTACTGATACGGGGGCTTGTTCCAATCTATGCTCAATAGTTTGCGCCAACGTCTGAAAAGGCTCCTGCGCTTGTCGCTGCACCAGTTCCTCTGACAGCTCCTGCACATTGATTTCCTCCTGTAAGCCTGCCGACTCCAGGGTAGCATTGGCTTGCGCCTCTACCATATACGAATCTCTATCCTCAGCCGCCGCCAATATCTCCTCCCAGGTTGCAGTCAATGATTCCGCATCCGAGACAGGCGGCAAACGGAATTCTTCTTCCACGACTGGGAATGGTGCGGTCACCCTTTCAAGTACCGCCTGTACTGCCTGGTCCATCGTCATATGATCTTTACGCAGCGCTTTTCGCATCACCCTTAAGCACTCTACATCTTCTGGACTGAACATTCTCGACTGATTCGCGGAACGCTGAAACACATAACCCTGCTCCTCCAGCGCTGCCGCATATTTACGAAGGGTACTTGCCCCGATTCCCAACTGTCTGGCCGCTTCCATCGTCGATTTGCTTTCTTCCATTGATCATTACCTCCCCGGATGGTATGGAAAGAAATAAGCTTGTATATGTACAATTCGCGGAATCAAATGGAAACCCTTTGGCAAAAAAGTTCTAATATTGCGGACTGCTAGGAACCTTTGTCATCACCAACGACTTTTAAAAAATGCAAAAAAACGACACGGCGGCGCCGCTTTGATTCTATGCAATTTTAGAGCGTTTTCAAAACGTCACGTAAATGTCATACTTCCAGTGTTTCCATGGCATTATTCCTCCCATTAAAACAATGTATTTTTTAATTTATATAAATATTGCTTTAAAAAGGGATTGAACCGGCTTAGCCTGTATTCCAGCGAAAACGTCCTTTAATTCACGCTTATGCTACGCTCATCATAAAAAAGCAGCTCTATTTACAGTTGTTTTTTCATTTTGCAGCATGAAGGCAAAACAATGGATATTTTCAAAAAATCAGCAATATGTTATGTTATGTAACGTAAAATGGATTTCAGGCATAATTTGTAGCATATTAACGTTCACTGGAACGAGGAGGAAACATAAATGAAGGGGAAGGCAAGGAAAGTAGCGATTGTCGGCGCGGGAATGGTCGGTTCGAGCTGTGCCTACTCAATGGTTAACCAGTCTATTTGTGACGAAATCATGATGATTGACCGCACATATGACCGGGCCTTGGCGCATGCGCTCGATCTATCCCATTGTATGGATTTTACGTCCACACGTACAAAGGTACATGCGGGAACCTATGCGGATTGCACGGATATGGATGTTGTGATTATAACAGCCGGGGCCAATCCGAAGCCCGGTCAAGATCGCTTGTCTGTATTGGACAACGCAGTGATCATCACTCGGGAGATTGTAACATCTATTATGGAGAGTGGCTTCGACGGTATTTTCGTCATTGCAGCTAATCCTGTCGACATTGTGACCTATCTGGTGCAGAGCATTTCCGGCCTACCGCGCAACAAGGTGATCGGCACAGGGACCTCTATTGACTCATCCCGTCTCAAGACGCTACTTTCTGAAGTGTTTTCCATAGATCCACGCAGCGTGCAGGGATACGCCCTTGGCGAGCATGGCGATTCCCAATTCGTCGCCTGGTCACACGTCACCATAGGCGGGGAGCCACTCTTGCACATTCTGCGTCAGCACAAAGAGCGATTCAGCCACGTGGATCTGGACGACATTGCCCGGAAAACGAAGGATGCAGGTTGGGAAATCTACACCCGCAAAGGCGCTACTTATTTTGGCATAGCTAATGCGCTCGCCTACATTACCCGTTCCATTTTGAATGATGACAGTAAAATCATAGCAGTTTCCGCCGTATTGGACGGTGAATACGGGCACAGCGATGTCTGCACAGGCGTTCCGGCAATCATCGGCAGCAGAGGAATTCAGGAGATCATCGAGCTGGAGCTAAGCCCGGAAGAGCAAGCCAAGTTCGACGCCTCCTGCCGTTTCATCAGCGATAATATTCGCGCCCTGCCAGGGCGTGTGTAAAAACGTGCATTACACCGGACTGAATGCTCTTCAATCCGGTGTAACCATTTCATAAATTCCACCCTCTCAAAGTACAACAAGGACAGAGCAATCGGTACTTCTTTCATCAAAAGCAGCGGAGACTATTTATTTTTCACTATGAATGTGGGTACCAATCCACAATACTCCCCCAAGGTATATTCTAATGAGTTGGTATATTCAAAGATGGGTGAATCTGCACTTCATCACGTCATGTTGCCAGGATATTTCCAATCCGTTGTAGAAAAAGAAAATAAAGCTTATGTATTATACATAGACGGGAATGGAGAAAACGTTGGTATTTATGTGATAGATCTAAACACAAATCGTTTGCTTCATAATTATTCTATTCAAAATCACAAGTCTCAGGAACGGGCATATTATCCGGTCGGGCAAAATAACGGATCATCCCTTCTATGGTTTCATAATCGTCTAATCATCATGTTGGATGGAAATCGTCCGGGCATTCAGGATCGGCCGATCATTCAAATTTTAAATCCCTCTGATGGCTCCTTAGATAAAGAAATTTCTATTTCTAACGAATCATTTTCCCTGTATGATACTGCATTACACAATGGAAATTTGTATGTTATATCAAATAATGGTGAAATAATGGCTTATGATTCTTCCTTAAAGAACGTAAAAAAAATCCAATTAAAACAAAACAAAGAGTTTATTCAGAAAAAGGAGACTGACAGAGGATATATATCGAGTACAAGAATTTCGGGGAATTCTATTGATATACTCTATGACTTTGTTAAAAAATTAGCTAGCTACCAAATTACTATACTCCCTTCAAACGAGGTGTTAATATGATTTATTGGTTTTTTCATCAACTGAACCCTCTTGTCCCCACACTGCTCATTTGCCCCCTAATCGCCATTATAATAGGGATTATTTGTTCATTTCTTCATTTTAGGATTCTGCTGGGTGTAGGCATCGCTATTGTGCTTCCTCTCCTGTTTATCACGACAAATATAGACACCTTTAAATCCAATTTGGACGCATGGGCGATGTATGGTATTATCTATGCCCTGATTACCTATGCTTCATTTAGAATAACTTCACGAGCTAGACGTTGAATCAGCTCTATATACCCATTCTGAGACGTGACCCGGAATGAATGAAAATAATAAAACAGAAAACAGATCGAGGCAAGCTTCATGTACCAGCAAGCTTACCTCCTATATCTCACTCTATATCTCTTTATAACGAAACACCGTCAGGCCCGCAAACAAAAACACGACAAAGCTACCCAGTACAACCGTCATTAGTGTATCGGCTGGTACCATGAACGCCCCGAAGTTTTCTCTTCCGCTCGGCATCATCGCCAGTAAGGGCTGTACCCACGGATAATACGGAGCGTAGGTCTGGGAGTTGGCGATGAGAATATTCGGCACGGTAAAGACGAAATTCAAAGCAAGCGGTGCAGCAAAGCTGGACCACAGGAAGGACACCATGAGCTGCAGCGCAGCCAGCGGCAGGCAGGCAACCCAGCCTGCGAGCAGACTTTGGGCGATCACGGCCCAAGGGATCGGTCCATTCATATCCTGCACAGCTCCAACACCCAGCAGTGCTCCGCCGAACAATAGCTGGGTCAATCCGACCAAGGCCATAATGATCGTCAGCTTGGCCGCGTACAGGCTGGTGCGGGACAATGGCAA
>NZ_ASSB01000064.1:0-415 GCF_000520755.1 Paenibacillus sp. 1-18 | reverse complement strand
ATACGGCATTACAACCATGTGGCTGACCTCTCCGCTGTTCAACCAACTGTCGCAGCAGGACAGCAAGCTGTTTGGCGCGATCAAGACGCTGATCGTCGGGGGCGACATGCTATCAGCCCCGCATATCAACCGGGTGCTGCGGGACAATCCGGGCCTCGACATCGTGAACGGTTATGGCCCGACGGAAAATACGACGTTCTCGACGACCTATGCGATTCCCGGCGAACTCACGGAATCGGCGCCCATCGGTCGGCCGATCTGCAACTCGACGGCTTATGTCGTGGACAGCTCGATGAAGCTGCTGCCGATTGGGGCATGGGGTGAGCTGATCGTCGGCGGGGATGGCGTCGCGCGCGGGTATTTGAACCGTCCGGAACTGACGATGGAGAAATTTGTTCAAGACCCGGTAAAGCCG
>NZ_ASSB01000063.1:0-28841 GCF_000520755.1 Paenibacillus sp. 1-18 | reverse complement strand
AAAATACCACCATATTCTCCGATTTTTAAGTGAAATATTTTGATTTTGTCTCCACCATAAAATCCGAATACCCCTTTTTTAGCGTATATTCTATCGTAAATGTCAGAAACGTTAGTTTGAAATAATATCTTTAATCATTTGCTTATTGCCTGCAATTCAAAAAACGCTTATCTACATAATCCCTCTACACGGATTAATGATAGATAAGCGTTTTTAATGATTACGAAATATGAACGGATGTATTCTTAATTTTGCATAATAAAGTCATGTTCAATACTGCTGGCACTGTCAAAAGTACGAATAATATCATAACGGGTATTACGTTGTGCCGGAATGTGACCGGTCTCGCGGATCAACTGTAAAATGGACTCGATGTTGACTTTATACGTTGCGCCTGCGGCGGAAACGACGTTTTCCTCAATCATTGTGCTACCAAAATCATCGCAGCCGTAGTATAGCGATTTTTTGCCGATTTCGGGTCCCATGGTTACCCACGAGGACTGAATATGCTTGATGTTATCCAATACAAGGCGACTGATTGCAACAGTTTTCAAATATTCCTCTGGCGTCTGGCGCTCCTTCTTCAGATTTGTGTTATCTGGTTGGAAGGTCCAAGGAATAAAGGCCAAAAATCCTTCAGAATTATATTTATTTTCAATACATTCGTCCTGAGCATCACGAACACGCAGCAAATGCAGCGCTCGCTCCTCCATCAATTCGCCAAAGCCGATAACCATCGTAGCAGTCGTGTTCATACCCACCTTGTGGGCCGTTTGCATCACATCCATCCAATCACGCCACGAGCCTTTGAGACGACTGATTTTGCGGCGTGTGCGATCATCCAAAATCTCTCCGCCTCCACCTGGCAATGAATCCAGTCCAGCCTCATGAATGGCCCGAATGGTATCTTCCATGGAAAGGCCGGATTTTTCTTTCATCTTATGAATTTCAGCCGGCGAGAAGGAGTGCATCGTAATATCAGGAAAACGCTCCTTAATGGCTTTCAGCAAATCTGTATAATAACTGAACGGCAGATTCGGATTTACACCGCCTTGCATCAGAATCTCGGTGCCTCCTACATCCTGCGTTTCCTTGATCTTCTGAAAGATGACCTCATCCGGTAGAACGTAACCTTCATCTGAACCCGGTCTGCGGTAAAAAGCACAAAAACGACAATATACGTCGCACACGTTCGTGTAGTTAATATTTCGTCCGATGACGAAGGTTTTTACAGGATTCGGATGCATGCGATTCATGACTTTATTCGCCGCATGACCGATTTTCTCTACCTCGTCTGATTCGAACAAAGCAACGGTATCCTCTAAATTCAGGCGTTCGCCGCGCAGGGCTTTATCTAAAATATGGTCGATTACACTCATGGTGTATCCTCCTTCGCTTTCACAGGGCGACGAAATGAAAGACAGGACTTATGAACGAGAATGCTTTCACAAACCTGCGTTCGAACCCTGCCGTAATGTATGTTCATGACTAGCCTTGTATGTTGTCTGTGCTATTTAGCATAGTAAAACCTATTGATAATACTAACATATCTTTAGGTAAGGAACCATACTTATTCCCGCTTCTTTCTGCTTTTCACCTTGAGAAATATGCGTTTTTTCACACTGTTCTTCATGTCATGCTATAGAAAACAGCAAGCCTCCTGAAATACTGGAAACTTGCTGTTTAGGACTTTACATAATTCGCTTCCTTTGCATGTAAACGCCAAGATGCTGCTGTGGTACTGATGCTCTAGCGGAGCGCTTCGTTCAAATCGCTGATCAGGTCGTCAATATCCTCCAGTCCTACAGAGAAACGAAGTAGTCCGTCCGTAATTCCACGCTCCAGACGTACACTATGCGGCATAGCCGCATGTGACATCATCGCCGGGTACGACAGGATGCTTTCTACAGCTCCCAAACTCACCGCAACAATTGGAATACGCACACGACTGAGGACTTCTTTTGCCCGCTCACCAGAACCTACATCAAAGGAAATAACGGCACCGTAGCCGCTGGATTGGCTCTCATGAACAGCACGCCCCGGATGATTCTCCAGCCCCGGATAGTATACTGCCTGAATATCGGCCCGCTCGTTCAGCCAGTTCGCAAGCTTTGCCGCGCTTTTTTCACTGTGTGCCATCCGGGCTTCCAGCGTCTTCATGCCGCGCATGAGCAACCATGACTCTTGTGGGGCCAGCACAGTCCCCATCCCGTTTTGGAGCTGCTTGATTTGTCTTCCCAACGATCCGGTACGTGCTACCGCAAGCCCTGCCAGCACATCGCTGTGTCCACCGAGAAACTTGGTCGCACTGTGCAGGACAATATCGACCCCCTGTTCAATCGGACGCTGATAATAAGGTGTCATAAACGTATTGTCCAGCAGCGTCAAAAGTCCATTGTCCTGTGCCCAAGAGGCTAATCCTGCTATATCAGTAATTTTGAGTGTAGGATTGGACGGGGTTTCTATATACACAGCCTTTGTATTGTCCTGCAAGGCCTCTTTTACAAGGTTGATGTCCGTCATATCGACAAAGGTCGTTTCGATATTCATCCGTTTCAGTATAGAGGTCAGCAGTCGATACGTTCCTCCATATACGTCCTCCGAAACAATGACATGGTCTCCAGCGGACAGAAGCATAAATACAGTAGAAATGGCTGCCATGCCGGATGCAAAGGCAAAACCTCTGGCTCCGCCTTCTAAGAGGGCGATATAGTCTTCCAAAGCCTGTCGTGTCGGATTACTGGAACGGCTATAGTCATGCTGTGGTGGGTTAAAGATATCATGATGGTGAAAGGTAGAAGCCTGATAGATGGGAACACTGGAAGCTCCTGTTACACTGTCTATTTCAGAGCCGAAATGCAGCAGCTTGGTAGCGAATTTCCGCTCCTTAATCAGAGTTTGCTCGATTTTCCTTGCATCCTCAATCATTGCTACTCCCCTCCTTCAACTTCTTGACGTGCCGCTTCTAAGGCCGAACGCAAATCTTCAATTAAATCGTCTGTATGCTCGATACCTACTGAGAAACGCAGCAGCCTGTCATCTACCCCCACTGCATCCCGAATTTCTGCTGGTATATCGGCATGCGTCTGCACCGCAGGATAGGTCATCAGCGATTCCACCCCGCCCAGACTTTCGGCAAAGGCAATCAACTTAATATGACGAAGCAAGGGCTCCACATAGCGAGCATCCTTTAATTTAAAGGAGAAAATACCTGTGTTGCCGCTGGATTGTTTGTTTTGTATCTCACGACCCGGATGACCTTCGAGCCCCGGATAAAATACTTCCGCCACTGCAGGGTGAGTCAATAAATAGTTAGCAAGTACCGTCGCATTATGCTCATGTCGATCCATACGCAACGCCAGCGTTTTCATGCCCTTCATTAATTGGTAGCTGTCGCTTGGGGAAAGCACAGCTCCTATAGAATTATGAAGGAAGGAAATTTCGTCCGACAGCTCTCTGCCCTTGGTTACGATCAAACCTGCCAGTACATCATTGTGTCCACCCAAATATTTGGTTGCGCTATGTACCACAATATCGGCACCCAGTTCCAAGGGACGCTGGAAATATGGTGTTAGCAGCGTATTGTCTACAATGGTAAGCAACTTACGTTGTGATGCCCATTCAGCCACCGCTCGAATATCAGTAATCATCATCAATGGGTTCGTAGGCGTTTCTATGAATACAGCTTTAGTATTCGGTCGGCATGACTGTTGGAGTGCTTCAAGATCGTTTGTATCCACATAACTTGCCGTCACACCGAATTTAGATAAAATGCGCTCCAGCAAACGATATGTCCCGCCATAGAGATCCAACGATACGATGAGATGATCTCCCTGTCCAAATAAAGCAAACACCGTTTGCAGCGCCGCCATGCCGGAACTGCATGCAAAGCCTGCATCACCAGATTCCAATACAGCTGAAGCCTCTTCCAGTATCTTTCGCGTCGGATTGGTCGTCCGAATGTAATCAAAACCTGTGCTTTGACCTAGACGAGGATGGCGGAACGCCGTAGCTTGATAAATCGGATAATTAATAGCCCCGGTTACTGGCTCTTCTACTGAACCGATCTGCGCCAATCTGCTTTCGATTTTCCACTGCTTCTCACTCATATGAACCCTCCCATTAACTTCCATATTGGATGTTGTAACCTACGCTGCACAAATGGATGATCAAACACTATACTGCTTCACTACTGCAAGGTGTTGCTGCGGTAAGGTAAAGTTTAAGCCCCTTTTTAAATCTGGGGCCCGATATCGTAAGGCGTTTCTTGGTATACATAATAGTTAAGCCAATTAGAAAATAATAAATTGGCATGCGCACGCCATATAGAGGGCGGTGTGAGTTCAGGATCATCATTGGGAAAATAGTTTTTGGGGACTTCAATATCCAATCCTTTGGCCACATCACGATCGTATTCCCATTTCAGCGAGAGCGGATCGTATTCAGAATGACCAGTTACAAAAATTTGTTTACCATCACACGTGGCGACCAGATACACGCCGGCTTCCTCGGATTCGGATAAAACCTCTAATTCGGCAATGCGATCAATATCCTCCCGTCGAACCTCTGTATGCCGGGAATGAGGAGCATAAAAAAGTTCATCGAAGCCGCGTAACAGCTTCACCTTAGGCTTAATAACCGTGTGTGGAAATACACCAAAGCATTTGAAGTCGAGTCCGTATTTGGGAACACCGAAATGGTGGTATAGACCTGCCTGTGAGGCCCAACAGATATGCATGGTCGAAGTGACATTTTTTTTCGTCCATTCAAAAATTTGCTGGATTTCTTCCCAGTAGTTCACATCTTCAAACTCAAGCTGTTCTACCGGGGCGCCCGTAATAACCATGCCGTCAAAACGGCTGTTCTTGATCTCGTCAAACGTTTTATAAAACATATTCAAATATTCTTGTGATGTATTTTTGGATACATGGGACTTCATGTGTACCAATGTAACGTCTACTTGCAGCGGGGTATTGCCGACGAGTCGTAACAGTTGGGTTTCTGTTGTCTCTTTTGTAGGCATCAAATTCAAAATGGCGATGCGCAACGGACGAATATCCTGGTGATAGGCCAGGCTTTCATCCATTACGAAAATATTTTCGCCCTCCAGCACTTCCTTGGCAGGTAGTGTGTCCGGAATCTTAATCGGCATATAACTCACTCCTTGTTCGGTAAGTTTTGCGAAAATCGTCTGTTGAGATGCCGGGCATATAATAAAAAGACCTTTCTCAGTTAGAGAAAGGTCATATTTGTATCCATATGCGCCTCTCTCATCTGTCAGGGCAGTACGCTTTTATACAAAGCGCACGTCCTGCAAGAATTAGCACCGTGCGATTAGAATCGCCGGTTGCCGGGTATCATCGGGCTAGTCCCTCCACCTGCTCTTGATAAGATTTCGCTATATTCATTTTAGGTTCACAAAGTTCTTTTTTTTAAACACTTTAATGCATCGGCTGGGCTTCGTCAAGATGGGACTTGTAAATTTGTGTCCTTCATTCACATTTTGTCTGCCTTTTCCATAGGTTAAATCATCCCACTCTTATCATTGAAGCTCTTGTCATTGCTGCTGATTCAGCCCATGATTTTGCGCTTGAAAGGCCGTAGGCCGAGCGTTATACTATACAAGTGCTAATAGGCACAAATATAGAGCAACAGTGCAAATTTTGAGTGTTTTCTGCGATACTGTGGCAACCTAAAAAAGAACATTTGTGAGGTGAATCCGGAATGGAAGGCGACCCGAGTCCGAATAGGCGGCGATCCCTGAACAACAGCATAGGAATGACTTCAGCTTGCCGAAAGACGGGACGCCAGGCTCTGCATGCTCCAAAAGCCCTCGGCTTTTGATGGGAATGCACGCTTACCCGAACCGGCTAACTGGCTAACTGAGTCCATTCCTTATGCTTAAGGTACACGTATTTCCGTTGCGACGGAGCATAAGGAGTGACAAATATGAAAATCCGTTTGGTAAACAACGGGGTTTTTACCCCTGTCGAAGAAATTGAAATGGCGCTTACTGCACCAGCAGAAGGCTTTTATTGGATTGATGCTGATGTCGATGATCTGGCAGTGCTCCAGCCTTTATTCTCCATGCATGATCTTGCGGTCGAGGACTGTTTGAGTGAAGAAGAGCAGCGCCCGAAGATTGAAATTTATGAAAGCCATTATTTTATCGTTGTAAACAGTATTCGTTTTGATGATGAAGAAATATTTTTGCGTGCTTTGAACATTTTTCTCGGCCGTCATTTTATCATTACGGTGACCAAGCAAAAAATCAATGAGCTTCGCACCCTTAAGCCTATGCTTTGGGAGCAAGAAGTAAGCCAGCCGGACCGCTTTATGTATCTGTTGATCGACTTGATTGTTGATAATTATTTTTTGGTTGGTGACCGGATTGAAGTTCGCATTGAAAAGCTGGAAGAAGATATTCTAATGCATACGAAAAAGTCGCATTTGAATGAAATCATCGGCTTGCGCAGTGAGATTCTGTGGCTGAAAAAAGTGCTGGGTCCGCAAAAGGAAGTCATTAACACCCTGAACAAACGAGATTTACGACTCATCGACGATCAATTGCAAAAATACTTTAGCGACATTTATGAAAATGCTGTGAAAATTTCGGAGACTTTCGAAACTTATCGCGACTTGATGGGTAACCTTCGAGAAGCTTATCAATCCAGTATTGCCAACCGTGCTAACGAAATTATGCGCGTGTTCACGGCAATTACGACCGTATTTATGCCATTGACGGTTATTACCGGAATATATGGGATGAATTTCGATAATATGCCTGAGCTTCATACACGTTATGGTTATTTTGTTGTCATAGGTATTATGGTGGCGCTAGGTGTCAGTATGTTCTGCATTTTCCGCAAGAAGGATTGGGTTTGAAAAGAAAAGAATGACCAAGGCAGCAGCCGTATCTATTCAGGATATAGCTGCTGCTTTGTTGTATTGCTACGTAATTCCCCCCACACAATCGCTTAACTTTTTTTCAAAAAAAGCCCGTGACCTATTATGCCTTTCGGCGAATAAGCCGTGCTTTCGATTTGTAGTAGGTTATCCTACATGTCGATCTGATGTCTCCTGATGGCGGTAACGGATACGGATTAGGCGCATACGGTCATAAACTTGATCCAGTCCCGTGTCTGCCGCCTTCTCTTCTCCATACACTTGCAGCATGACGGGCTTGAGCAGCGTGTCCCCCAACTCCTCATAGGCAGACCAGATGGCTGCCTGCTCTTCCTCGGATACGTTCACCAGTTCCTTACGGATCAACTTCTCCATATCAAATCCATCCCTGTCCAAATGCTCTACAGCCTCGATCATCTCTCTACGATGCAAGCCTGCTTTCATCCCGATTTGCTCCAGTGAAAGGTCTTCTGAAATACCTTCAATAATCGTTTTTGTCAGGCTAAATTTATTCAGCTCCTGTCTGTACTGATTTTCTTTTTGTTTATACATCCATGATAAAAAAACTTCTTCTTCCAGTGCCTCCGTTACCCAACTCAGTGGAAATGGTGTTGCCCGGTCATTTTGTGTCGTAATAGCCAATAGCTCTTTCGCATATTGCGTCACCTTCCCCTGGCCCATACCGGGTAGCTCCAGCAATTCCTCTTCCGTATGGGGAAGATAAACGCTAATGAGTCGAAGCAGGCGATTCGTAGCGATAAAATAAGGGGCCTTGCGCTCGGCGGCTGCCTTTTGCCTTCTCCACATCGTTAATTGCTCATATACATCATCACGCGGATATAAATCGCTATAACAATACAGCTTTTGCTGGGTTTGTCCTCGTCCTGCTCCTCCCTCTTGATCATGAAAAACCCCATTGATCAAAGGTCTGTAGCCCTCAGCCATTTTGAGCGCCAACTCATGGCGGTACACATGCAGCAATTCTTGCCACAAGCTTCCCTCATACCATAGATCATCGGTGCTTTCATCCAAGCCATGATGCGTACTCCAGCCGGCACTCCATATCCCTTCATGTTGCCCAATCCATACCTGGGCAAAGCTCTCATAGCCATGTTCATTCCGTTTGGACAAGCGGTTCAAAAATGCAATCTCCATATTTATTCCTCCCTGTGTATCGTTGATTACAGTCCGCACAACGCAAAAACACAAAAAAGCACCTATCCTGCGTATTCGCAAGAAAGGTGCTTCCCTTTTTGAGCCGTACTATGCTGTTGCCTATATGATAACCATACCTTGGAGCGTCGTCAACCCAAAAATTCTCAAAGATTTAGCTTTTCCTTTGCCAAAGCAAGAGCACCGCACAATCCGGCATTGTCGCCCAATCCCGGGCTTACGATGTATTGTTCAATGTCCGCAGTCAGACTCGGATGCTGTACGTAGCCGTTCAATAGCTCTTGAAGCTTGCTACGAATGAGCGGGAACAACTGCTCTTGCTTCATTACTCCTCCGCCCATAATAATCTTTTGCGGTGACAGGATTAATACATAGCTCATCAAAGCCTGTGCGAGATAATACGCTTCCATTTCCCAGGCCGGGTGATCAACAGAAAGCTCATGTCCCTTAACCTTCCATCTTTTTTCGAGCGCAGGACCCGCTGCCAGTCCTTCCAGACAATCTCCGTGATAAGGGCATGTACCCTCATAAGTATCCTCTGGATGACGACGCACCAGAATGTGTCCCATCTCTGGGTGAGATAATCCATGAATCAGTTTACCTCCAACCAAAGCACCTGCCCCAATGCCTGTACCTATCGTAATATACAGACAGCTATCCATTCCCTTGGCTGCGCCCCAGATGGATTCACCTAATGCTGCTCCGTTCACATCGGTGTCAAATCCCATAGGTACATCAAAATGCTCTTTCAGCTTGCCAATCAGATTGTAATTCCCCCAATACGGCTTGGGTGTTGTCGTAATATAGCCGTATGTATCACTACCCTCGATAGGGTCAATCGGTCCAAATGACCCTACTCCCAGTGCTTCAATACCCTTTCCTTCAAAAAATGAAATGACATTCTCCATCGTTTCCGCTGGCGTGGTTGTTGGAAAGCTGGCACGCTCCAGTACCTCTCCCCGTTCATTGCCAATTCCACATACAAATTTGGTACCGCCTGCTTCAATTGCTCCCAATACTGTCATTGCTTCTGTTGTCCCCTCTCAATCGTAGTCCGTTTCCCTCTACACTATATTCACCTGAAACGCTCCCAAGGTCAATCCCCTGTTCACAATTGTATATAATCCTTCACATGAATGAATCTCTGCTAATGCCTATATACACAAAAAAAGATGCTAACGTTTCAAACGCCAGCATCCTTACATGTACTATTCCTGAATATACCTATGAAGCATACCTGCCTCATTATGATCCGATGGCAACACCCATCAACGTACATAAGCTTTTCATTTCAAGCTGCTCAAACTTGTCGACAATTTGCACATGATCCAGTGTCAGCAGACAGCTATCCAAAGTACACGCTACAGGTACATTACAATGAATTTCAGCAAGCTTGCGTGAAAGATGCAGCATATCCAGATCACTCTCAATCTTTTTGCGCACCGATGGCGTCAACTGATCCAGGTTCGCCAGAATTCCTTCAATGGAGTCATATTCCTGTACGAGCTTGAGCGCTGTTTTCTCACCAATACCGCGTACCCCCGGGTAATTGTCGCTCGCATCCCCCATTAAGCCTTTGAGGTCCACCACTTGGCGCGGCTTAAGTCCTTTTTCAGCCAACAGCGTCTCTGGGGTATACACCATATAATTGCCGTGGCCTTTTTTCATAATGATGACCCGTGTCCGCTCATCCACCAATTGGAGTAAATCATGATCTCCTGAGAGAACCATCACATCCATGTTTTCATTTTGCGTATAATGGCGCGCAAGCGTACCGATACAATCATCCGCTTCAAAGCCTTCTGCTCCAATGTTGGGAATACCGAGACTGTCCGTCACTTCACGAATCAACGCAAATTGAGGAATCAAATCATCCGGCGCGTCGGCTCGATTTCCCTTGTACGCAGCAAAATGCTCCCCGCGAAAGGTCGTTCCGCCCATATCCCAGCAGCAGATAACATGGGTAGGATTAAACGTTTGGACAGCATCCCAAAAATATCGAATAAAACCATATATGGCGTTCGTTGGCACTCCAGCTTTTGTGCGACGGATATAGCCGTTTGCGGCAGTTGCATAATAAGCGCGGAATAGCAGGGCCATGCCATCAACCAGCATTATGGATTGTTCATTACGTTGTGTCACAGATTGTATTGCTCCCATTCATTCATATTATTTAACCCCAACAGTATACCACATCGCGGAACGGAATTGGGCGTTATTGAGCCCCCCATGCCTCCTCAAATGTTTCCTCTCTGAAGCCTACCGTTACTTTGCTCCCATCTGTTACGATGGGGCGCTTGATCAACCTTCCATTCGAAGATAAAAGCGAAATTTGCTCTTCACGGCTCATGTCTCCGAGCTTGTCCTTCAATTTTAGCTCCTTATATACCTCACCGCTGGTATTGAAAAATTTCTTGAGCTCCAGCCCGCTTTTACTGATCAAGTCTTCCAGTTCCTCCGGTCCGGGCGGTTGTTCAAAAATAGGAATCAGTTCTGTCTCATGTCCCTTGTTTTGCAGCCATTTTACTGCATTACGGCAGGTGCTGCATTTGGAATACTGGTATATTTTTAGTTGGTTCATCGTTAGGTTAATCCTCCATTTTGTTTCTTAACAGCCCCTGCATTTCGGCCATATCAGTCGGTAGAGGAGCATAGAACGTTAGTCGCTCCCCTGTCGCAGGGTGCACCAAGGACAGCTCTGAGGCATGCAGCGCTTGTCGAGGCATCCGGGCATCAAGCTGCTCATATTGCTCACGAGACGCTGCGTCATCCGGTATAGCCCGGTACATTTTATCTCCGATCAAAGGACAGCCGATGTACGTCATATGTACACGAATTTGGTGCGTACGCCCGGATTCCAATTTCAGACCGATACGGCTTCCTTCATCCCAAGCTTCCTCCAGCTTATACAGCGTCAAAGCAGGATAACCATTTGGAGTCACCATTCTCAAATGCGGATCATCTGGGTTACGGTCAATCGGCCCATCCACGCGTCCTTCCTGTTGCTCAGGGCGCCCGTGCACCAAGGCCGTATAGCGCTTATCCACCGTTCCCGCAATCATCTGCTCAGAAATGTGCTGGTGTACATACGGATTTTTAGCTACAACGAGCACACCTGTCGTCTCCTGATCGAGACGATGAACGGGGCGGAACCGGAACAGCTCTCCCTTGGACTGCCAATAATGGACAACTCCGTTAGCCAATGTACCGGTGTAATGTCCATGAGTCGGATGAACAATGATTCCCGCCGCCTTGTTTACGACCAGCAGATGCTCATCCTCATACAAAATGTCAAAAGGAATCGGTTCGGGTAAAATATCATCGGAACGCTCGCGCTCCATCCGAATTTCCACCCGATCTCCAGCCTTTACCTTTACGCTGATATACACTCGTGTCCCGTTCAGCATAATCCCTTGCTCTGTCAGCTTGAGCTTGGAAATCAGCTTACGTGAAATGTTCATTCTTTTCTGTAAAATCGTCTTCAACAGCATTCCTTCCTCTTCAGGAGGAATCATATACACGATAGGTTCATAGTACAAGCTCATCACAAATTCCCGGTTGCCTCCTTATTTGCGGAACACTTTTTTGCTCCGCACATATTCGACATCGGGTACACCCTGACGCACATTCGCTGTGCGGGCCACGACAAAGAAATAATCAGAAAGACGGTTCAAATACCGACGTACCGCAGGATTAATTTCTGTGTGCTTACCCAGTGTGACAGCCCGGCGTTCCGCGCGTCGACAAACCGTACGACAAATATGAAGGGTTGAGGATAATGTACTACCTCCCGGTATAATAAACCGCTCCACCTTCGGGTTTTCCTCCTGACATGTATCAATCCAGCCTTCCAGCCGCTCTGCCAGCTCGTCCTTCACCTTATATTTGCTTTCATTTATTTTGACAAATGCCAAATCCGAGCCGCAATCAAACAACTCCTGCTGTATTTCCTCCAATTGGGCCCGAATATCCGCAAACGTTTCTCCTTCGGCAAAGCTGATTGCTTGTCCTACAAAGCTGTTCAGCTCGTCGATTGTGCCGTATGCCTCTACACGGTCATCATCTTTGGATACCCGACCTCCGATTACCGAAGTTTGTCCCTCATCACCTGTTCTCGTATAAATCCCCATCGTACTCCATCCCCCTTATCATTCCGTAAGTGCTTTCAGCACCTTAATGGCTTCTTCCTTATTGCTGGTGCGTGGCGGCACGGTAGCAAATAATGTTTTTGAGTTATATTTTAAATCCTTAAACATCTTCATCTGCTCCACCGGAATTCCAAACAAATGAGTTTCCATGATCACATCTGTTCCTTCTTCTCCCTGCGCCTTCTTCTTAAATACGCCTCCTTCGAACACACCCCGAGTATACGTATTCTTGTCAAAGGCGTCATCCAACGGCAGATTTGAACCATTCTGTCCGTACAGCTTCATATCCTCTTCCGGTAAAATAAACAGATCATGCTCTCCAGCAGCATATTCAACGACCAGCTTCTGCTGATTATACAGCGGGCTGACTGAAATCTCGATGTTGGGAGCCTGTTCGCCCAGCTTAGCCTTAAGCTTTTGTGTCAGCTCATCCCGAACGACTGAAGCATCCCCTTTATCCATTATAAAAATGGAAAAGCTGTCCTTATCCCGACCGCCACATCCGGCCAATAGTACGAGTGCCAGCATTCCGATCATCAATGGTGTCAGCCTTCTTATCCCTGCTCTCATCTGTACGCCCCCTCTTCCATGCCACTAATATATCATAAGTTGTAAACGCAAAAAAAGAAGGCCCTGCGGCCTTCTCATACCTTCGGCTGAATGCACAGGGTCACACCTTGCACTCCGTACCATACAGCTTCATGTATTCATTGATTTTCAAATCGAGCTTGCAGCTGATCTCGATAACAAGATCAGAGGTGAAGGACTGCTCTTCCTGAAACGTCCGTGTCATCTCATTGCGCAGAAGCAAAATTTCATCTTCCAGGGAAATGTCGTGTCCTATTGAACGCGATGAATGATATCCAACATATGACATAAGCACTCCTCCTGCAATTGAAAAATTGAACTTCCTGCTTTCGATTTCAAATTATAGCATATAAATTTAGAAATAAAAGACTATTCTCTATGATTTAACCATAAAAAAATAATTTTAACCTTCTCTTCTTACTTTTTCTACAAAATGACCGATCCGATCCAGTGCTTCCGTCAGCTGACCGACAGAGGTCGCATAGGAACAACGAAGGTAGCCTTCGCCTCCCAGACCGAACACATTCCCCGGTACAGCTGCAACCTTTGCCTCTGTCAAAAGGCGCTGCGCAAATTCATCCGAACTCAGTCCCGTACTTTGAATACTAGGGAAAACATAGAAAGCCCCTCGCGGCTCGTGACATTCCAGACCAATCTCACGAAACCCCTCAACCATCAGACGGCGACGCTGATTATAGGCTTCCACCATCCGGTCCTTTTCACCCAAACCATTCCGTAGGCCTTCCAGTGCCGCAACTTGTCCCATGGAGGGTGCGCACATAACGGTGTACTGGTGGATTTTGAGCATAGCAGCAATCAGGTCAGGATGCCCACATGTATATCCAATACGCCAGCCCGTCATGGCAAAGGCTTTGGAAAAACCACTGACGAGAATCGTACGATCCATCATACCCGGCATAGAAGCAAAGCTGACATGCTTATCGCCATAATTCAATTCGGCATAAATTTCATCAGAAATAACGATTAAATCATGCTTTTCCACGAGTTCGGCAATCGGGAGCCAATCTTCATAAGTCATCGTAGCTCCGGTCGGATTGCTCGGATAGCATAAAATCAGCACCTTGGATTTAGGTGTAATTTTTGCCTCCAATGCCTCAGCGGTCAGCTTAAATTCATCCTTGGCGAACGTTTCAATACCTACCGGAACCCCGCCCCCAATCGCAGTGATAGGAGAATATGAAATGTAGCATGGCTCAGGAACGAGAATTTCGTCGCCGGGTACGATTAATGCACGCAAGGCAAGATCAATCGCCTCACTGCCACCAACCGTCACAATAATTTCATTTTTCGGATCATAACGGACTTCAAATTGCTCATTCAGATATTCACTAATCGCTTCACGCAATTCTGGTGTTCCCGCATTGGACGTATAGCTGGTAAAGCCTCGCTCCAATGAATAGACGCAGGCTTCCCGCATATGCCAAGGGGTTGTGAAATCCGGTTCCCCTACTCCAAGGGTAATAATATCCTTGTTGCTACCCACCAAATCAAAAAACTTACGAATGCCCGAAGACGGAATTTCGCGTACCAGCGGAGACAAATAGGAACTCATAGCTTTGTTGCTATCGGTAAATGCTTCTGATTTGAGATTCATTATGATCTTCCTTTACGGCGAAATCATCAGACGGTTATCATCCTGATGGTCCTCAAAGATAATTCCGTCCTGCTTGTATTTTTTAAGCGTAAAATTGGTCTTGGTGGACAATACCGAGTCAATAGGCGACAGCTTTTCCGACACAAAATTCGCAACCTCGCGGAGGTTACGGCCTTCAACTTCCACCAGCAAGTCGTATGCCCCGGACATGAGATAAACCGATTTAACCTGCGGATACAAATAGATCCGTTCGGCAATGCCTTCAAAGCCTCTCCCACGCTCAGGTGTAATCTGTACTTCGATCAAAGCAGTAACCTTCTCGTCGTCGACTTTATCCCAATTGACCACAGCGGCGTATTTGACAATCACATGCTGATCTTCAAGCTCTCTAATTGATTTGCGTACATCCTGCTCGTCAACCCCCAGCATAGTAGCCAGCAAAGTCGGTGTTCTTCTTGCATCTTCTTTTAACAATTCCAGTACTTTCAATTTCAAATCATCCAGTTCTGTCATTTTAATAAGGCCTCCATCAAAAGAGATTACTATACATCATACAATACGTACTTTAAACCTGCAAAGAAAAACCGTCCGCCCCGGTAAACCCAGGAGACGGACGGCTGTTAATGGAATTGCTTCAAAACTAAAGTAACCCGTTTACATATAATAAGGGTTGTGTTGATGAGAAGGCTGTCCCTGTTGATGCATAGGCTGACCATATCCTCCTGCAGAGGACGATTTTTGCTGAATGAACTGTTGGCATTCCTGTTGAGTCTTGCGAGCCTCTTGAATTTGTTTATCCAAATCGACGCGCAGTGCCTTGGACGAGGCAGAATACATATTGTTCTGACTCATCAGACGGTACAAATCACCTTGCAGACGAAGCGTATCGTTCGTAAGGTCGGTAAACAGCTGGCGTACAGATTGACAATTGGATTCGGTAGTCGCCGTTGTATACTCCCCAACTGTACGTTTCATATCAGCAAGAATGGTATGGAGCAAGTCTTCTTCGGGCATAAATGACATATTGTTCTGTGGATACATCCTGTCATACCTCCTTTATTGGTGGATGCTAAATTACTGCTGCGGTTGCATAGGAGCAAGCTGTTGGTGCTGTTGAAGAGCGTTGAAGAGCAGGTTCAAGTGGTGTTCGTGTGTTCTCGCGAACTGCAAGCAGGCTTGTTGAATGGCTGGCTGCTGAATAGACGCTGCTGTCGCCGCACATTGCTTGAGCAAAAGTTCTTCATTAGAAATGGAGTCCACGATGTACTCCAGCTCTTTGCCAGTCAAAGGTTGCATGTTCATAGATTGCATAGTCTGTGCCTCCTTAAATGATTTGTTGCACGCTGGTTATCTTGTCCGTTTCGCGAAATACTATGTACGACATATATGAGATACTACATATTGCCTAAAAGGAGTTCTATTTTATGGAACTGATTAGTGGAAATACGTTTTGGTCGAGTACTCTGGAGCAGACGCTGGACTTTTCACCTTTGGCAGAGGATTTGAATTGTGATGTATTGATCATCGGGGGCGGGATGAGTGGCTCACTTTGCTCCAGACTGTTGGGAGAGCGGAATGTAGACACTGTGGTTATTGACAAGCGCAAGCTGGTACATGGAAGTTCTTCGGCGAATACCGGATTGCTGCAATATAGCAATGACAAGACCTTGACCTCATTCATCAATACGTTTGGTGAGACTAACGGTGTGCTGTTTTACCGTATGTGCAAGGACGCTCTGGATCAGTTGGAAAAGCTGGCTGCCACACTGGATATCAATCCTTCCTTTATTCGACGCAGCAGCCTGTACTATGCGAGTACAACGGAGGATGTACAGGTGCTCCAGGAAGAGTACAAACAGCTAACCCGGTTTGGATTCCCAGTGGAATACTGGGATGAGCAGCAGGTGGCTGCCAGGTTTCCTTTTCGAAAACCGGCAGCACTATATACACACGAAGATGCCGAGGTTAATCCATTTCAGTTAGCCCAAGGACTATTTCAATCTGCCAGCCGTCTCGGTGTACGCATATTCGAGCATACGGATGCCAAGCATTTTGAATTTCCGGCGCCCGAAACAACGAAGCCACTGGCTTAATCATATGGAACGCGATAAACCTCCTTCCTATCCACGTCTAAAGCGGGATTTGGAGGTTTTGTATAGTCTTTTCAGACTATTCTGTTTGCTTATGCCAGCGTCTTGTATTGGAATGAGATGTGCCTTGCTTTGTTTTTTGCTCCATTTTTAGCACATTTCGCATAAAAAACCATCCGCCCACCGGCATTAACGCTAGTCCAATTAACAACCAGATCATCGCAGCAGGAGCCTTGCTAATACTTAATACACCCAAAAAAATTAACGTTCCAGTCAATCGGCCGACCATAAGGCATAGCTCACGCAATACAACAAGCTCGACTCTCTGGTTGGCATCTCCTTCACTCGTCCCCATGAGATCAAAGCTCGCAGAGATCATAGGGATTAAATACAAGGGTATGAACAAGGCGGTGCCAATCCCCATGATCAATAGTGTCCTATACTCCATGCGCCACAATAAAGGCAGTAATACAATCACCAGCAGCACGGCACCCAGCAGCATACCGACCGAGCGATAGTGTGGCTTGAGCCATTTGCCAGCAGCCCAAAAGCTGAAAAACGAAACACCTGACGTAATAAGTGAAAATTGCGCCAGCTTCCACTCCTGCTGTGTAACCACATATACAAGCAGTGTAATCAGAAAGGCAAAAACGCCTTCGCGGATGCCCTGTGCAACAAGGGATAACGACAATGGGCGCCACATACTTCCTTTTTGTGACAATCGTTGCTTGGGCTCCTTCCAATTGTACTTTCCTGTCGGCTTGCGCTTACGAAGAAAGAAACTTAACACCACCCCCACGACATAAAACGCCAGGGAAATGCTAAAAATTACGCGATAGCCCGCATCATCCTCCATTCGGGCAATAATCCAGCCTGACAGCCAAGGACCCACAATACCAGAAAACGAGCCAAGCAAACCCACCCAACCGTTAAAATGATCACGGCTTACCCGGTCTGTGACTTCGAAAAAAATCACATTAAACGCCAGCCAGAATAAACCCAAGGCTGCCCCTAACAACATCCCAAGCGGCCATATGTAGTTCACAGCCTGCGGTCCCGTATATAATACGATCAAATAAAATAAGCCGGACATGGCTGTCCCTACGCGCAGAGCATTCATTTTATTATGTTCCTTGACCCATTTTCCAGCCACCCAGACCATAATTCCCAGCGCAATTTGCTGGCTGACATTAAACCAGCCGATCATTGCGTAATCCTGCCTGCTTTTCCACAAATATACGTTAAGAAAAGTGCCGGACAAAGCTGCTGCAAACACAAACAATCCATTCAAGCTTAGCAGCAGAATGGATTGTCCGTTTAGGTTTGATTTCAAATGCAGTTCCCCCTAACCGAAAATCACCCACCAGCTAATTACATACAAGTCAGCTTTCTTTAGGATCTCTTCGATTTAAAATGCCCATAATAAGCTTGGGACTATCCGGGGAAATGCTATTTAATTGTTGGAAATACCACTGAGCTTCTCCAGCATCCGCAGTCGGTCATTTTCTGAAAGCGTCTGCTGAACATGGAAGCAGCTCGGACATACATAAACATTTAAAACAAACGGCAAGTCCAGAACAGGCTGGCCAAGCGCAGGAGAGAGCGACGGGTTAAAGCCTTCTCCGGTTACAGTTTGTGTACCCGCATGCAGCATATATTCACCGCATTGGGAGCATTCAAGAACCTCATCCTGTCTGTCAAGTATTTGTTCAGCACCTTGCTCATAAGCCATCAAATCCGCACCGCTTTCTTCAAATTTTTGCAAGGTATGCAGCACAGGCAGCTTATGAAGCTCATTGTCCTGCAACAATGGAGCGCCCTCTGGCTTTTCAACTACCGCTTCATCCTCTGCCTCATATAAAATATCCTGCTCCTCATCATCACCAAGCTGAATGCTCAGGGTTCGATAGCCCTTTAGTGCTTCCTTCTCATGAGAATGGAGCACCAAGTTGTCAGATGCCGCATGATTGTGCTCATGCTGCGGATAGTCATCCCGATGCTTTACCGTATGTCTGGGTACAGACGCAGAAGCCGACTCAGACTCATCTTCATCATCATTTATGTCTGAATATCCTTTCAGGTCATTATGGCAGTAAGGACACTCTTCTTCAGGTCCCAGTTCTTCATCCCAAATAATTTCCATGTTACACCATGGACAAATAGTCATTTCCAAGCTTTATCATCCTTCCGTTCCAAGCGTATACCAAGCTTTAGTATACAGGATGTGTCAAGTCACACTAGCACCAATGACATAAGATAACGATATCGAAATAATCATGGAGAACAAGCCAACAGCGCGGTTATCCTCCTTAATCTCTTGATCGATAGAAAATACCGGTGTCAGAAACTCAAACAGAAAGTACGCCGCAAGCAACAATAAAAAGCCAACGAACGACCAAATCATCGTATCATATACACTGGACTTGGCTTCCATAGCAAAGCGGAGCACATTGCAAATGCCAAACATTTTCCCGCCCGTAGCCATCGCGACCGAAATATTCCCACGTTTGATCTCTTCCCAGCATTTATACCGGGTTACCAGTTCAAAGCATGATAAAAATACAATCAGCTCCAGCACCGCCACCGAGAAATAGCCCAGCATCATTCCCAACGGATGTGACAGCAATTCATCAATCGCCATCTTCACTTCATCCCTCCCGTTCTACGGAGCTTGCCGGCAGAAGCCGGGAACGCGTAACTCATTCCAATTCAGCAACAGTTACCCCTGTGCCGCCTTCATTGTAATTACCAATGCGATAGCTTTTCACATGCTTATGCTTGCGAAGATATTCCTGAATGCCAGTACGCAAAACTCCCGTACCCTTGCCATGAATAATGTGAACCTGCCCCAGATTGGCTAAAAACGCTTCATCCATAAAGCGATCTACCTCGATCAGGGCTTCCTCCACATTCGCTCCGCGAAGATCAAGCTCATTGCGTATATTATCATCCCGTGTTCGTTTGACGCCTGTCACTGGCTTCTGAGCCCTTGGTGCAGTTGTTTGAGCAGGCTGCAGCAGTTCCAAATCATCCAGACTGACCTTCATTTTCATGATACCCAGTTGAACGACAGCTTCCTTGCTACCAGCAAGCTCGACCACGTGGCCTTTTTTGTTCAGACTATGAACTGATACCTCATCTCCGGCCATAATAGAACGAGTACGTGTGGCAGCAGCACGTTTGACTGTATTCTTCTTGCGTTGCTTTGGTTCAGCCTCATCCAGCTCTTTACGAGCTGCAATCAGCTTATGCTCCTTAACTGAAGCTCCTTCTTCCTGAACGAGTTTACGCAAATCGCTAATGATTTTCTCCGCTTCACTTCGAGCCTTATCCACGAGAACTCTTGCTTCATCCTCGGCTTTTTCCAGCATACGATCCCGTTGTGACTCCAGCTTATCCAGCTCAGTCTGGTGACGGCTGCGCAATGCTTCCATTTCCCTGCGCAGCTGCTCTGCCTTTTCCCGCTCCTGCTCAGCCGTCAGACGGTTCTGCTCCAGTGACGCGATCATGTGCTCGACGCGCTGGTCTTCTTCCGTTACCTCGCCACGGGCATAGTCTAAAATACGGCTCGGCAAGCCCAATCGCTCGGCAATGGCAAAAGCATTGCTTCGTCCAGGTACACCGACCAAAAGACGGTAAGTTGGGCTTAATGTAGCGACATCAAACTCCATGCTTGCATTAATGATTCCTTTGCGCTCATAGGCATACGCCTTCAATTCACTATAGTGCGTCGTCGCAACCATGCGGCAACCCATGGCATGCATATGCTCCAAAATAGATACGGCCAGAGCCGAGCCTTCCGCAGGGTCCGTCCCTGCTCCCACCTCGTCAAGCAGCACAAGACTTTTAGGTGTCATATTTTTCAGGATGCTAATGATGTTGGTCATATGGCTGGAAAAGGTACTCAAGTTTTGCTCAATGCTCTGCTCGTCACCAATATCCGCATAGATTGCATCAAATACGCATAGCTGACTTTCATCCTCAACAGGTACAAAAAGTCCCGACATCGCCATCAGGCTTAGCAGACCGATGGTTTTCAGGGTAACGGTTTTCCCCCCTGTATTCGGTCCCGTTACGATAATGGAGGTATAGGAATTGCCCAGTTCCACGTCAATGGGAACAACTTGCTCCAACGGGATTAGAGGATGTCTGCCTTTTTTCAGCTTCAAGTACCCGCGGTCATTCATCAAAGGCAAGGTAGCCTTCATTTCACGGGCAAGACGCGCTTTGGCAAAAATAAAATCGAGATTGCCCAAAATGTCCACATCATACAACAGCATATCCGCTTGTTCGGCGACAAGTGCGGTCAGCTTTTGTAAAATGACTTCAATTTCACGTTCTTCTCTCAGCCGTGTTTCCCTCAGCTTGTTGTTCATAGCTACAATCGATTCAGGCTCGATAAACAGCGTAGCACCGGACCCGGATTGATCATGCACGATTCCGCCAAAATAAGAACGGTATTCGGCCTTGACCGGGATTACAAAACGATCTCCGCGAATCGTAATCAACTGATCCTGCAGCATTTTGGAGACGGTGGAGGAACGAATCATGGAATCAAGCTTTTCACGAATACGCACTTCACCTGAGCGCAGCTCCCGGCGAATTTGTGAAAGCTCTGTACTGGCAGAATCCAGCACCTCTGCGTTTTCGTCAATACAGCCTTTAATCGAGTTCTCCAAGCCTCTCTGCTCAGAAAGCTGCTCACTCCAAAACAGCAAGGTTTCGACAGGATTTTCCTCATGCAGACTTGCTACGTACACTTGTATACGACGTGCAGCCTGTACTGTAGTCCGAATGCCTAGCAGCTCCTGCGGACTCAGCGTTCCGCCAATACGGGCGCGTTTTACCGCCGGAGTAATATCCACCACTCCGTTAAATGAAGGCACTCCTTTGAGCCGATCAGCGGCATAGGCCTCATCCGTGCCTTTCAGCATTTTCTTGATATGTTCCAAATCATCGCTGGGCTGTAGTTGAAGAACTTTTTGCTGGCCCGTTGCCGTTTGGGCATAGTGACTTAGTTTATTTAGAATTTTTTGGTATTCAAGGGTTTTAAAAATTTTAGAGTCCAACTTCACTACTCCTTTCACTTATATCTATATTATACCGAAAGCCGCAAACTTACGCTATTTGCCAACACTGTTTTACACATAAGAAAGCTCCTTATGCCACACACTAACCTTTGTCTAACCCTGTAAATTCAAAAAAACGAAGGAGGTTATTCCGTGAGCATTCTTGGGCACATTGTACGTTTCATCGTGGCCGCTCTGGTTCTGATGGTCGTAAGCTGGATCGTTCCCGGATTTAGTGTAGGCGGCTTTTGGAGCGCCCTGATCCTTGCGATTGTCATTGCCTTGATTGGTTATATCATTGAGGCCATGTTCGGTCGGCGCGTTTCTCCATTCGGACGCGGTATCGTAGGTTTTCTGGTGAGCGCTCTGGTTATCTGGGTATCTCAATATATTGTGACCAGTGTGAGTGTTTCTGTAATGGGTGCATTGCTCGCTGCATTGGTTATCGGGATTATAGATCTGTTCATTCCGGTAACGACACCTTTTGAAGCTGGTCGTAAGGCCAAGGATTAATTTCGGTTTACATTGCGGCAAAGCTGTCCCAAGCAGATTTGTTCTGCCAAAGGACAGCTTTTTGCCATGTACACAACACTTACGTGATCCAATATACAAATAAGTCCCCGGCGATAAGCAGCCGGGGATTTGCGTTACATCTATAATCCGTATCTACTGATCCTGTTCGATAAGCTCAATCCATTCATTGTACTCCGTTTGAAGCTTAGTGTATTCTTCCTGTAATTGATGCAATTCCGTTGAAATCTTTTCTGTATTTTCCCGATCTACATCCTGTTGAACTTGTAAAAGACGAAGCTGATGAGCCGCCATTTCATATTTTTGCCCTACTTCATTAAGCTCAGACTGTAGAGCAAGCCGTTCCTGCTCTACAGATTGCTGTTCAGCCTTCGCCGTTTCGGCAGCTTCAACTGCCAAACGAATCTCCTCCTGCAGTTGCTCCTTTTGCTCAACCGTTACAGCGATTTCACGTTCCCACGCAGCAAATTCTTCCTTACGTACAGCATCTTCAGCCTCCCAACGTTCTACCTCGGCCTTCAACTGCTCATATTTAAGTTGCCACTCCAACAATTCCTCTTCAGTACGCTCCAATTCACTTTGCCGTTCGCTATCTTCGCGCTGGAGTTTCTTTATGTTCTGCTCTAATTGCTCAGCACGGCTCTTTATGCTGCTGTGCTGCTCCTGAAGCATGTTGTACGCCCGAATTCCTTCCTGCTCACGATCGTTTGCCTGCTCCAGCTCATCCTGAACTTGTATTAGCTCAGACGAAAGCTCCTTGATTTTGGCTTCCAGCTGTAACAGATGCTGCTGTTGTACAGCAAACTTGCTATTAACAGCTTCTACTTCAGCCTCCGCATGCTGCAATTGCTCCTGCGTTACTTCCTTCTGCTCACGTGCCTCCTGTATCAAAAGCTCCAGTTCATCAACAGCATGCTGACGTTCCTCAGCAAGCTTCTGCCATGACTTCTCGCTTTCAGCCAGTGCAGCCAGTTCGCTTTGCAACTTGCGAGAGGAAACATGTGCTTGCTCCAGCAGCTTCTGCATCCGGCGCTGCTCTTCCTCTAGCTTAGCTGCTTGCTGCTGCACAGCCTTGGCTTCCGTAGCCAAAAGATCATAACGGCCTTGCAGCTCTTCACGCGCAAGCACATCTGCCTGTTCCCGTTCTGCTGCGACCTTCCGCTGTGTTTCCAACTGGGATTCCAGCTCGGATTGCTGCTGCTTCAATACGGTTGCTTGCTCTTGCGCTTCTCTTAAGCGGGTTGCCAGCTCTGCTTTGCCTGCCTGCAACTCGTCCAATTGCTCCTGAAGCTCCTCGATCCGTATCTCCTGCTCCAGTGCAGCTTCCTCGGCTCGTTTCTCCGCTTCCTGGTACTGGAGATTTTTCTCACTTAGCTCTTGCTGCGCCTGTGTACGCTCCTGCTCCAGCTGCTCATTGAGCCCGGACCACTTGGTTTGCCATTCAGTTGCCTTCTGGCTATGCTCCTGCTGCAAAGCAGCACGCAGCTTGTCCAATTCTGTACGCTGACGTTCCTGATGAGTCTTCTCCGCAGCCAAAAGCTTGGCTTCAGCCTGTTTTGCTGCCTCAGCCAAATCCTTCTTCGATTGCTCTTCCACTTGCCGCATACGTGCATTTGCGGCTTCCTGCTGCTCTTTCAATTTGCGGGAAGCTTCCTGACGGGACTCCTCTAATTCACGTTTAGCCTGCTTTTGTTCATTCTCAAGCTCGGCTGCTTTTTTCTCCTGCTGTTCCAGCCTTTTCCTCAATTCAGCAATTTCCTTGGCTGATATGGATTCGGTTTCTGCCAATTTCTTCTGGCTTGCTTCCTTCTCTTCCTTCAATTGAATAAGAGACTGCTGCATATCTGTATTTTTCTGCTGCTGTTCTCCAAGGGCTGTCTGGAGCTGTGCCAGCTCTCCCCGAAGTTCTGCACGTTCTGCGGCTAATCGGTTCATATGGCTCTGAATTTCCTGAATTTGTACGGCCTCTTCTGCCATATGGACTGCAGCCAGCACGGCAATTCGGGGCATATCCAGACGCGAATGAGCTTGAGAAATACTGTGCATGCGTTCATCCACGTAATTGGCAACCTGTTTCATATAATCGGGATTACTGCCGACGAGTCTATAAGAAGTACCGTAGATCTCTACAGTGACGCGAGTGCGATCCGGTGTAGTCACAATTATGCCCTCCTTCAATACTACTGTATGTCGATTCTAAGTTGTATCCGGTTCTATGGTACCCCGCCCTTCGTGAAGCGTTCAACCCCATAGTCCGGCTTCCCCGCAGCGGGTGAATATCAGAGTAGAGAGCTTCAATGATGATAGGCCAAAAAGCCGTATCGAACCTCTGTCACTAAGATTCGATACGGCTTCCCGCATTTCCTGCTACTTTCTCAATTCCGCTCCAAAAGTTTGTTCCAGAGACGTAACGACAGGAGAATGCGCCGCATTAATCTCTTCATCCGTAAGCGTGTGCTCCCAATGACGGTAGGTCAGGGAAATTGCTACGCTCTTCTTGTCCTCACCAAGCTTGCTGCCAGTAAATACATCAAACACCCGTGCATCCTGCAACAGCTCTCCACCTGCAGCGTAAATAACACGAAGCAGTTCGCCTGCCTCAACGTCTTTGTCAACCACGAGGGCAATGTCACGTTCCACAGACGGGAAACGAGCGAGCTCTCTAAATTGGATATGACTGTTGGCATGTTCAATGACTTGCTGTAAAGCAATTTCCGCCACATACGTATCATTCAGCCCATAAGAGTGCTGCAGTTCCGGATGGATCTGCCCAATCGTACCGATCCGCCGGGAATTCCCATTCACATCCAGCCATACCGATGCAGAACGTCCCGGATGATAATTTTGTGGTTGATCAGCTACATAACGAACGCTTCCACTCAACCCGAAATAGTCGAACACCGTTTCAAGCGCCCCTTTAATATCAAAGAAATCGACCTTCTCAGCACCAATATTCCATTGTTTTTCACGACGCACTCCAGTCAACAGCAGACTGAGCACTTGAATTTCATGCGGCTGACGAGTTAATGTTTGCTCTTCTGTAAAAAATACAGTGCCTGTTTCAAAAATCGCCAGGTTTTCCTGCTTCCGATTCATATTGTATACCGCTGTATCCAACATCTGTGGGATAATGCTCGTGCGCAAAACGCTGCGGTCTTCACTCATAGGCATTGCCAAACGAACCGGCTGGCTGCCTTCTGTCAGGGCATTAAACATCCCTGTACTTTGCGGATGCACAAACGAATAGCTGATGGTCTCTTGCCAGCCGCCATGCACCAGCAATTTGCGCAGCGAGCGACGCAGTGATTGCGATGCCGTCAATGCACCCGGAGTTGTCGGCCCTTCAATAGGCGTAGTCGGAATGTTATCGTAACCGTACAGACGAGCCACTTCTTCGATAAGATCCACATCAATGGTAATATCCCCGCGGCGCGTAGGCACTTCAACTTCCATAACGCCTGGCTCTGCATCTCCGCAGCCAAAATGCAGTCTGCCAAAAATCGTTTTAACCTCAAGCAGCGACAGTTCGGTTCCCAAATATCGGTTTATTTTATCCAGCGACAGCTTGATAATGCGATTTTCAGCTTTTGCAGAAGCAGCCTCCACGATCCCCTGGTGTACAGTTCCCCCTGCGTAGCGCTGAATCAGCGCAGCTGCACGATTCACAGCAGGTATAACTGCACCTGGATCAACCTCTTTTTCAAAACGCAGACTTGCTTCCGAACGTAGTCCAAGTTGACGAGAGGTTTTGCGAACCGTACCGCCATCAAACTTCGCGGATTCCAGTGCAATGCTGACCGTCGCATCCGTAACCTCGGAATTGGCTCCACCCATCACGCCTGCCAATGCAATCGGCTTCACACCGTCTGTAATCAGCAGCATATGCGGCTCCAGCTTGCGTTCCTGATCATCCAGTGTAATTAATGTTTCGCCTGCGCGAGCGAGTCGGACTTCAATGTTGCCATTTTCCAGCTTATCCGCGTCAAAAGCATGCAACGGCTGGCCGTATTCCAGCATGACATAGTTCGTAATATCTACGATGTTGTTGATCGGACGAATACCCGCCGCCATCAGGCGGTTTTGAATCCACAATGGGGAAGCCCCCACTTTTACTCCTGTAATATAACGGGCTGCATAGTGCGTACACAGCTCAGGAGTATCCACTTTCACGGACAAATGGTCTGCCGCTGCATCGCTGATTTCCACCAGATCCTTCGCCGGGTCAGTCAATGAAATATCGCGACCCAGAATGGCGCTTACTTCATAGGCTGCTCCGTGCATGCTCAAGCAGTCCGAACGGTTCGGTGTCAGATCAAAATCCAGTACGTAATCATCCAGCCCCAAAAGCTTCGTAATTGGCGTACCAATTTCAGCATCCTCTGGCAGCACTAAAATGCCTTCCTGCAATTCTTTTGGCAGCAGCTTATCATTCATACCGAGTTCCTTAGCCGAGCAGATCATGCCCATGGACACAACCCCACGCAGCTTGGCCTTCTTAATATGAAAATCTCCCGGCAGCTTTGCACCTACAACGGCAACAGGAACCTTTTGACCTGCGTCCACGTTTTTGGCACCACACACGATTTGCAGATCTTCTCCCTGACCCGCATCAACAATACACACATTCAGCTTGTCTGCATCCGGATGCTTTTCCTTGCTTTTGACATAACCGACAACAACGCCAGTAATCCCTTGGTTGCGATGTTCGACTTCATCTATTTCAATGCCCGAACGGGTGATTTTCTCTGCCAGCTCCTCCGCGCTCACCTGATCCAGCGATACATAATCGGACAGCCACTCGAATGATACTTTCATATGGGTTCACTTCCCTTGATATAGTTATTTATTGACGTGCAAACTGTTTCAAGAACGACAGGTCGCTATTATAGAAATGACGAATATCGTCAATACCGTATTTCAAAATGGCAATCCGCTCTACACCCATGCCGAATGCAAAACCACTGTACACCTCGGGATCAAAACCACCCATTTCCAGCACTTTTGGATGCACCATTCCACAGCCCAGAATTTCGATCCATACGCGTTCGCCATTTTTCTTCACAAAGGTAACGTCAACCTCAGCACTCGGCTCGGTGAATGGAAAAAAGCTTGGACGCAGTCGAATTTCGGTCGATTCCCCGAACATTTCGCGTGCAAATTGCAGCAAGGTTCCTTTTAAATCACTCATACGAATGTCTTTCCCAACCACAAGACCCTCAATTTGGTGAAATTGGAAGGAATGTGTTGCATCGTCATCATCACGGCGGAAAACCGTGCCTGGACAAATGACCTTAATAGGTGTTTCACCCTTCATGGCTTCCATCGCACGAATCTGAACTGGTGACGTATGGGTACGCATTAACAGATCCTCGGTCAGATAAAACGAATCCTGCATATCACGTGCCGGATGATTTTTAGGCAGATTTAATGCTTCGAAGTTGTAATAATCCGTCTCTGCCTGCGGCCCCTCTGCAACTCGGTAACCCAAGCCTGTGAAAATGTCTTCTATTTGCTCAATCACTTTGTTGAGCGGGTGAACTCCACCTTGTGGCAGTGCGCGCCCGGGCAGCGTAACGTCGATTTTTTCAGCTTGCAAGCGCTCATTCGTCTCTGCTTTCGTAAACTCGTCCTGTTTGCGGTTGACAACTTCTTCAATCGCCTCACGCACTTCATTGGCTACCTGCCCAACCACTGGACGCTCTTCAGCACTCAGCTTGCCCATACCACGCAAAATCTCAGTCAACGCACCCTTTTTACCTGAATACTTAACCCGCAGATCAGCCAGTTCCTTGGCTGTTGCCACCTTCTCCAATACTTCCAGTGCTTCTTCCTTCAAGGCCAGCAAATGTTCCTTCATTTGGATGGTTTCACTCATCGCCCGTTCAGTCCCCTTTCTTCATCTCCAGCTTTTCAGACAACAAAAAAAGGTCCTTTCTCCCGGTAAGGGACGAAAAGACCGTGGTACCACCCTCGTTAGACAATCAAGCTCAGCTCACCTATTATTTTGCCTTTCGGCAATACAGGTGCTTATTCACGCTATGCATCATCATCTCGCTCTGCACGTTGTAACGGTCGTGAACCGGTATCCTCTACTTGCCCATTCGTCATCTACATGACGCTTGAGGTTCAAGGAACTGCTCCGGAGCGAACTTCAACAGCCCATTATTTGCAGAAACGCTCTCAATCCTACGACGCTTCCTCCCTGTTCAATCGGACACTGTCTACTCTTCTCCATCAAGACATTTTCAATTTCAAACTATTGTTCATTATTATATGCAAACTACCGCGCTTTGGCAAGCAGGGCCTACACTTCATTCTTATGAATACTTGAAAAATCCAGCCGATCCAGTCTGGCGCGAATGCGTCTGATTTCGCTCAGATGCTCATCGTTCCCGTCCATTATACCCGTCATCCCCATCAGCTCCGTCAGTCGCAACTGTAATCGTAGACGCTCTTCTCGTTGCTCCTGATCCTCTGGCTCCCGTTGACGGCTTCGCTCGTCTTCTTGCTTTTCATCGGCTGTTCCCTGATAGAGTTCATACCCGCCTCCCGGCTTCATATCGAGCAAGCGGTTTGCCACGCTCCGCACCAGTTCCCGATCATGCGAGACAAGCACCAGCGCCCCGTCGTAGCTGCGTAAAGAATCCTCTACAATTTCTCGAGTTTCAGCATCTAAATGGTTGGTCGGCTCATCCAGCACCAGCAGCTTCGGCTGGCTGAC
>NZ_ASSB01000062.1:0-28652 GCF_000520755.1 Paenibacillus sp. 1-18 | reverse complement strand
GGCATTTTGCCTTCCAGGTCTTCGCGCGAAATACCGTCAATTTCACAGAGCGCCACCAAGTAGCGACTGTAACGGGAATCTCCAGACTCCTCCACAACCGCTTGTTCTTTCCAACTGGGCTTTAACATAAGCAGCGCATCAGAAGCCGGGAGAGATACTGCCGGTTTTATATCCAATCCGGTTACTCTGATCGAGAACCTTCTTATGCGTACACATACCTTGCCTTGCTCATCACAGATATCAATATCAAATTTTCGTTCTCTTTCCCCTGCTTCATCATTGTCACTGCACCGAATAAATGCCCACATTGCAGAAGAACAACTGTCAAAAATCTCAAGCTCCTGAAGCGCATAAGGCCGTACGTAACCTCCATGAGCTTTGCCGTTAAAGGACTTAGCGGTACTTTCCATTAATACTATAGATGCTTGTAATGCAGAATCTATCAAGCTGGGGTGAAGAATGAACTGATGGTGTGTGCTTGAGTCTGAAGAAGGTGAAACAATTTTCACGAGCGCTTGACCGATTCCCATACATAATGTCTCGATACCTTTGGCCTGGTAACTTTGGCTGGATGATAATTCGCCTTGCTGACACTGTTTTTGTAAGGCCTTAATGTCTAAAGCTGGAGTTTCTGTATCCGGTATTTGTAATGAACTTCCCTGGCAATGCAGAACAGATTCTGAATCAGGCATCCCGGGTGTACTATAAATTTCATAGGCAATCTCGCCATTGCCCTCAGGAAAAAGCCCGATATGCACCTGAATGGGTTGTTTTTGAACATCAACAGGTTTAGCCCAAATTACATCCTTTAGCTTGATTCTGCTGTTACCTTCTCTAATACTGCTTGTAGCCTGATCTACTGCTGCTCTTGCCATTTCCAGGTAAACCCCTATCAGTAAAGTGCTGCTCCCCGTCAATTGTAAATCTTCTAGAAAAAATTCCTTCCCGGTAAAATTTGAAGTGAAACGCTGCTCAGCAAGATCAGAAGTATTTTGATGCAATAAAGGATGGATAGCAGTTACAGCATTTGAGTCTATCGGCGTTCTTATCAACTTTTCCTCAAGCTCCGGCACCCAAAAACGCTCTCTTGCAAAAGGATACGTTGGTAAACTAATACGTTGAGGTTTTATTCCGCCATACAGAGATTCCCACTCTATCATATGTCCAGTAACCCAATGCTCCGCTATTTTCATAAAGTCTCTTTTGCCGGCCCATTGATTAATTAAGGTTGGATAACTCTGATCAGCATCCATTACACCTTTGCTCTTTTTTACTTGTCCCTGCAAGCATTCATCAATTTCTTCCCTGCCATCTATAAAATGCTGTAATTTAATAATCAGCGCTGAAACATCTTTTACTAAAAACGCTGCCCGTTCTTCCATATTCTCGCGTCCGACCTGTAAGGTATAAGCCAGGCTAATTAAATTGACTTCGCTATACTTCAAAAACTCAAGCAGTTTATTGGCATAAGCTTGCAGACGTTCTTTATTCTTGGCAGAAAGTATGATAATTACAGGGTCAGATTTGGTATTCATGGCCCCGGTTTGCTGTGGAACTTCTTCAGGTACGTATTCCTCCAAAATAACATGGGCATTCGAACCTGTAGCACCAAAAGAACTTAATCCGGCTCTTCTGGGATAAGCTGCTTCTTTTCCGTTCTTGTTCAATATAGGCTGCTTCCATTCTTCATTTCTACGCTGTATGTAAAACGGAGACTGTTCAAAATTAATATGTGTGTTTACTTCTTCAGTATGCAAGGACGGTACCAGCGTCTTATGGTAAAGCTGAAGAGCAACCTTAATCAAACCGCTAATCCCTGCTGCCGATTCACTGTGCCCAATATTTGACTTCAGCGATCCGATCGCACAAAACTGCGATTCCTCCGTATATTGCCGGTAAGCTTTCATCAGGCCTTGAATCTCTATGGGGTCTCCCAGTGAAGTGCCTGTCCCATGGGCCTCTACATAGCTAATGGTTCTGGGATTAATACCCGTTTTTTTCAAGCATTCCGTGATGACATCTGCCTGAGCAACCGGACTTGGAACTGTAATCCCGCTTACCGTACCTCCATGATTAACAGCGCTGCCCTTAATGACGGCATAAATATGATCTCTTGCCTGTATTGCTTTGCTCAGCGGCTTTAATACAACCGCACCGATACCTTCTCCTGAAACATAGCCGTCCCCCTCATTTCCGAAAGTACGGCAATAACCGTCACTGGAATGGAAATCCATCATTCCATAAGCTAAATATTTATTAGGATGAAGTAACAAGTTAACTCCACCCGCCAACGCAACTTCACATTCGCCGCGCCGGATGCTTTCCAGGGCCAGATGTACAGCAGTAAGTGAAGAAGAGCACAAAGTATCTACTGCCATGCTTGGCCCGTGAAAATTACAGAAATAAGAAACCCGGTTAGCAATTTGTCCATAGTTTAACGACAATGGAAATACGGTCCCCCGCGCCATAGCCTCAGCGCCAATCAAGGAATAATCCTTGTGCATTACCCCGACAAACACCCCTACAGGGTATCTTTTAACCTCACCATGCGTCACTGCTAAAGTGCTTGCAGTGTACCCCGAATCTTCTATCGCTTCCCAGCAGGTTTCTAGAAACAACCGTTCCTGAGGATCTAACGTTTTCGCTTCCCGTGGCGTTACTCTAAAAAACTGGTTATCGAAGCAATCTGGTTCATCAATAAATCCCCCCCATTTTGATATGTTTTTTCCTGAAGGCGATTTTAACTCTTTAAACTCCTCCCAATTCCAACGGGATTTCGGGATTTCACTGATGCAATCTTTTCCATCTTTCAGGTTATCCCAAAATTCCTCAATGTTCCTTGATTTAGGAAAGCGTCCTGCCATTCCTATAATCGCAATATCATCCTCTACCTGTCCCTGACTCATCTCCTGTATTCCACTATTGAATTGACTTATGGGTAAAGCACACTTCTCTGTGAAGTATGCAGCTAATTCTGCAGTTGTTGTGTACTCAAACAATACGGTCGGGGCTAATGCCAGCCCAAAAGCATCTTCAAGGTTTTTAACGACAGCCAGCAATTGCGAAGATTCCAGCCCCAGCTCATAAAATCCTATATTTACGTCAATCTCAGGAGCTTCCAGCGCAAGGTATTTTGAAAATATCTGTCTTAAACGCTCCTGCACAGATCCTTGATTTCTATTGATCTCTTTTCGCATTGATGGGTTGATTTGGCCATCAAATCTTACCCGTTTTGTAGTTAAGCCGCTCAATTCTCCAATTTGTGTTCCTTCCGCATTGAAAAACAGTATATCTATCACACGGATATCCTTACCTGAATGGCGTGAAGATAAATTAACCGTAGCATAGCAGTAGGAACGTAAAGGTTCTTTGCAAAAAAAAGTTTCATAATATAAAGGGATATACAACTCTTCCAAATCGCTTTTTCCGCTTTTTTCTATTAATGCTTCCGATGCTAATCCGATACCGTCAATGAGTGTAGGGTGAAAAAGAAAATTTTCCGCTTCTTTACGGTAGTCCGCACCTAAATTCACTTTTACAAGACACCCTGGATTTGTCAGGTAAATATCAGCATCAGCTTTTATCATCCCTGTATGGACCAATCCTTGCGCTCTAGCCTGCTCGTATATTGTTTCAATGTTTAAATACCGTACAGCCGTTCGCTGTATTGCTTCTATATTTATATATTTATCAAGCTTTACTTCTTCCTCATGCAATTCGGCCTTGATATATAATTTCTCTTGAAGTGGATTCCCGTGTATATCCATCTCTGTTCCGCAAACTGCAATATCCCAGTAATTTGAATTTTTGTCAAAAGAAATTTTTAACTCTACCGGCTGGCCTTCACTTACAATTAAGGGATTGAAAATAGACAGCTTTTTTAAGCAGTGCCTTTGATAATCCAATTCCAGAGTTTGTTTCGCCAATTGGTATAACATATCAATATATGCTAGGCCAGGCAGTAACGGCTGTCCCTTAACCAAATGATTCTTAATTATCGGATGTGCAATAGTTATTAACGTATTAAGTGTTTTATTCATAGTACTCACCCCACACATTTTTTATATTTCGCTCCTTTCGTTGGCTTGCATCATGCTTTTCGCCATCTATCACCATTTTATCCAAAAGAGTTCTGCCATTACTTTTCGGAAAATATTTCTTATCCATTTTTGGAGCCGTCTTAGGGTAAAGGTATTGCCTGTAATCGGCATAAGGTACAAAATCCTCTATAATCACATGGCAGTTTGTACCACCGTCAGGAAAGGAATTTAGCGCCGCAATCCGTTTCTTTCCGGGATCCACCCTCCAATCCATGGTCTCCCGGTTAAAACAGATACGGGATGTTGAAAAATCATAGTAATCGAAAGGTTTTAAAGCAGATAAGAACGGTGGAATTTTTTTATGGTACACACTTAAAACACAACGGATAAATCCGGCTAACCCGGATGCTAATAGCAAATGCCCGATATTAGGCTTAACCGATCCGATACAGCATAACGGCAAATCCCGTTTATTAAGGCTGTAAACTTCAGACATAGCCTTAATTTCGATTGAATCGACAACAGGCGAGCCTCCCCCATTGACTTCAATGTACCCGATGTCCCCGGCTTGCACTCCGCTTAATTCCAGCGCGTCCTGCATTACTTGCTTTTGAGTAAGGATATTCGGTGAACCGGGACCAAGTGTTTTGCCGTCATTATTAACTGAGATTGCCTTGATAACACCGTAAACATGATTGCCATCCCTTATTGCATCGTTAAGCCGCTTTAGTATGACAACTCCTGCGCCTTCTCCTAAAACCTCTCCTTCAGATTGCTTGTCAAATATATGAAACTCACCATTCTTGCTTAAAATATTTCGGGCCGCAAGCATGTCATGGGCAAGGGAATCCATCTGTACGCTGACCGCTCCAACTAAAGCCATATCAATTCGCTTAGCTCGTAAAGCATCGGCAGCAAGGATTAGACCGGATATTCCTGATGAACAAGCCGTATCAACTATCATGCTTGGTCCTTTGAAATTGAAGAATTTCGAAATATTTGCCGCAATATAGTTTTGGCCTATTCCCAAAATGGGGTTTGGGGCCTCAAGCACAGTCTCTAGATCCGCTATTGGCTGCGACCGTCCTCCAATATAAACCCCTGTCTTTTGTCCTGATAATTGTTTGTGATCGTATCCCGCATCATAAACTGCCTGTAAACTTTCTTCCAAAATAATCCGGGCTTGTACATCCATAATGGCAGCATCATTTTCATTAATATTAAAAAATTTCGGATCAAACAGTTCAGTATCTTTAACCCACCCGCCGTAATATACATGGTTGTCCTCAGAATGCCAGCGTCTTTCTGTTAATGGACGAATAGCGCATTTCCCTTGTGCCAGCAAGTCCCAATAGGCCTCTTTCGTGGGAGAATCCGGATATCGGCAGGATATTCCGATCACGGCGATATTTTCCGTTGTATTTGCCTGATCCATTACGGAATGACTCTTAATGCCAGTATCCGCTTCTGATTTTTCGGTTTGAGAATATGCGTTGTTTTGCGTAATGTGGTATTCTTCAAGGCTTTTTTGTAAAGCTTCGGAATGGTTAGAAACAAAGTAATCTGCCAATGCTGCTATTGTGCTGTATTCCAACAGTAAGGACGGCGTAATCGGCTTATCAACCTTTTGCTGCATCGTTTGCGTTAATTGGGCCAATGTAATCGACTCGACCCCATAATCACTGAATGGCTTATCTTCATCAAGCTGATCATCCTTTAGCTTTAATTCCGATGCCAAAACAGACCGCACCCACTCAACAATAGGCGCTCTCAAACTACCTATTCCTTCTGTTAAATGAATTTCAGATTTTCCCTTCCGGTCATGCTGAGGTAAGCTATCGTGTTCTTTCGCAGATTTGATCTCAGCTTTCAGCATCAAGCCACGTGTGAATTTACTCGAATCAGCTTTACAAGGAATGCTGACAGGATATGGATTGTTCTGCAAATAATCCAGAAACCTTATTCCGTCTGCCGTTCCTAAGGCAGAAATTCCCGTTCGGGTGTAAGCAGGTGTGCGCAGTACCCCTGCAGCCATTCCTGTCTCACTCCAGGCTGGCCATTGAATGGATTTGAAATATGCCTTTCCCTCTCCGTTTTGATTCAGTACATAATAATCCATATATGCATTTGCTGCGGCATAATCACTTTGGCCGGCTGCCAGTGCTGGTACAACGCTGGATATTGATGAAAATAAAACAAAGAATTTTAACGGTTCGTTTTCAAAAGCTTTGTGCAAAGTAACAAGCCCTTTTATTTTAGGCTCGCAAACTGCTTCAATATCGTTCAGCTCTTTTTTATAGAAGGCAGGATTGTTACTTGCAAGCCCGGCACAATGGAACACGCCTGTTACAGGACCTAAATCTCTATGAACATTCTGTAACAGAATGCGGAGACCTTCAGAATCGGTTAAAGACGTATTATCATAGTGAACCTTTGTCCCCTGATCCATCAAGTATTGCATGGCCCTTAGCTTTTCTTTCAGCTCAGGCTTTTCTTGACCTTCCAGTACCGCTTTCCATCGGGACGGTTCTGGCAGCTCATCTCTTCCCATAATTACAAGATTTTTAACTCCCTGCAAAGCTATGTGTTTGGCAACAGCCGCACCAATTCCCCGTGATCCGCCTGTAACTACAACAACATCTTGGTCTTCATACTTTGCAGTGGTATCAATCCTTTCCCATGCAGCATCCTCCACAGGGTGAGATTTCAGCACAGGCATATACCGCTTATCGTTACGATAGCAACATTCTGTCACGTTCTCCGTATTCTCATTTAAAAACTCCATTTGAATTTGTTGAGCAAGCCGATTATTCTCTTGAATTGAACAATCCGTATCCATCGTTATACTTTGAATTCGACTGTACTCGGCACTCAGCATGCGGTAGAATCCTGCCAGGCGTGCGCCGTGCATGGTGGTTATTTTGGTGTCCAGGTCATTTAACTTATAAGTAATTTGTAAAAGCTTGCAATGGTCATTCCTGTTATTCTCAATTATTTGTTGCAGGAATTTTATCTTTCCGAGTTCTACATCCAAAGATCGCTCATACTCACTGTCAAAGGCCGAAATGTCAATCATACCCAATATTCTCTTATCATTAATTACTTCCTTTATATATTTATAAAGGGATTTACCTGCCGAAATGGAATAAAAGTTGGTAGTGATTCCTTCCAATGACGGATTTCCGCCATGGATAACCTGTACGATCTGGATGTCGCTATGGTCTTTAAACAACGTAAAAGCCAGTTCCTCCGTAGCCGATGTTCCTGCTACAATAATGATCCCTTTTTTCGCATCCCTATCCGATTCGGCACTTTGGGGACTCCAATCTTTCACCAGGACCATGTTCTCAGTATACGCGGACGGTGCAGCCTCAAAAGCAACCGGGCCTTTTATTCCACCGGAAACAGGCTTCACTGCAGGCATCCAATAACGTTCTCGAACAAAAGGATAGGTTGGTAGGCTTATACGTTTAGGTCTAATGGCATCATATAATTTGTTCCAATCAAAATCGACTCCATTGACCCAAAGCTCTACAATTCTTTCATATTTTTTGCGCTGGACCCATTTATCCATAGCCTCCTGTAATTCTTCATCTGCCGCAAAAATGGATAAAGCTGCTTTGTTAGGTTTAACCTGCCCTTTATATATCGCCTCAACCTCATTCTGATTTTCAATGAATGCGCTCAGCTTGCTCTGAAGCTCAATAACAGAACCGACAATAACGGCCATTCTCTCTTCCATTGCTTGACGCCCAACCTGAAGGGTATAGGCGATAGATGCCAGGTCATCATTCGTGAATTGCTGTTCCTCGATAACAGCTAACAATTGCTGTACCCGCTTTTTAAGCTGTTCTTCATTCTTTGCCGACAATACTATAATTAATGGTTGAGCGTATAGAGTCCCCTGCCGGTTTTGTTCTATATATTCTTCTATAACGATATGGGCATTGGCCCCTCCGGCACCGAAACTGCTTATTCCGGCACGTCTTGGAATCTCCTTTCCGTTAATCACCGGATGCTCCCAATCAGAAAGCTCTTGCTGCACTGCAAAGGGTGTATTAATAAAATCAATATTAGGGTTTAATGTTTTAGAATGCAGTGACGGCGCTAATTTATGAAATTTAAGCTGAAGTAATACTTTGGTTATTCCTGCAATGCCGGCTGCACTCTCACAATGCCCAATGTTTGATTTCAATGATCCAATAGCGCAGAACTGCGTATTATCTGTATATTCCCGGAATGCTTTGCTTAACCCGGAGATTTCAATAGGATCCCCCAAAGAAGTTCCGGTACCATGCGCCTCAATATAGCTGATTGTGCTTGGGTCAATTCCTGCTTTTTTATAAGCCTGATTGACTACTGCTGCTTGCGCGTTCGGATTAGGTACAGTATATCCGTTTGTTTTTCCCCCATGATTAATCGCCGTTCCTTTAATAACTCCATAGATATGATCTCCGGCCTCGATTGCTTTTGAAAGTGGTCTTAGCAGAACTGCGCCAACACCCTCACCAGGAACATACCCGTCACCACCCTGTCCAAAGCTTTCACATCTGCCTTTGCTGGACGCAAATTTCCCCTGTGCAAGTGCCAGGTATTTGTTAGGATGAATGGAAACATTCACACCTCCTGCAATCGCCAGCTCACATCCGCCAGTTTGTAAACTCTGGCAGGCTAAATGTATGGCCGTCAAGGAGGAGGAGCACATGGTATCGACAGCCATACTTGGACCCTGAAAATTAAAGAAATAAGAAATTCTATTAGCTATTGAGGATATATTTCCCGGAAGAGCAATGGGTCTACCCTGAAGTGTTTCCTGAACTCCATACAGCTGGTACTCTTCATACATGGCTCCTACATAGACTCCGACATTGCCTTTCAAGCCAGACTCCGTGGTTGCATGTAAAGCTTCTCTGGTATACCCCGCATCCTCCAAAGATTCATATACACATTCTAAAAACAAACGTTCCTGCGGGTCCATAATTTCAGCATCCCGCGGCGATATATTAAAGAACAGGGGATCGAACTTATCTACATCTTCTATAAAGCCTCCCCACTTGCTGTAGGTTTTTCCAGGTCTGTTCTTGTCTTCATCAAAAAATAAACTGTGATCCCATCGGTCCTTAGGTATTTCTGTAATGCAGTCCTTACCGTCCCGCAGGATTTCCCAAAATTCCTGTATTGTCCTTGCTCCGGGGTAACGTCCCGAAACACCGATAATTGCAATATCCAACGCATCTGTTGTTGTCTCTTGCGGGGATTCAGTATGAATATTGGCAAAACGTTGACGTCTACGGCTTCTAAGTGTTGGCTCCGAAGTCTTCGTCACTTGTTCCGACTCAATGGTTTCAGACGGCTTCGAGCCGGAATTCTCCGTATTCCCATTTATTTCGAGTAATTCCGCCATTTTATCTGCATAGGATTCAAGGAAATATTCAGTCAGTTCCTTTATACTCTGATATTCAAAAAATAGTGTTTTAGACAATGAACCGAATGTTTTTTCTAATTCATTTGTCAGCTGCATAATCATAATGGAATCTATGCCATACTTCTCCATTTTGGCATCAGCTTCTATCCGGTATGCAGGCAGCCTGAGTACAGATGAAAGCACTGCTTTAAAGTAGTGTACTGCTTTTTCCTTCGCTAAGCTTCCCAGATTGCCCCTATTTTCGATCTGCTGCTCTCCGGCATAAAGCGCTTCTGAGGCGCCGGCACTGATATTATTCCCCTGCAGTGCAGCACGCAGCCGTTTGAGATCGCCGTGCATGACTACTAGCTGGTCTCTGCCGGAGGCTATACCCTGATACAAAATCCGAATACCCGTTACCGTATTCATGGGCACCAAACCCATTCTTTCCATCATAATCTTCTCTGTTTCATCATTTACCTTCATCCCTCCATCTTTCCATAGAGGCCAAAGAATGGATAAAGTCTGTCCATAGCGTTGTTCTGCTGCCACCAGTTGATTTCGGTATTTCGCATAAGCATCCATAAAAGCATTTGCAGCAGCGTAATCAGCCTGACCAAGATTACCCATAATATCAGCCACAGAAGAAAAAAGAATGAGGAAATCCATGTCAATATCTTTACTTGCCTGGTCAATATTAAGCAGCCCTGTGACTTTGGGTGCTAATACCTCTTTTAGCTCATCTTTGGTTTTTTTAATGATGAAGCTATCCCGAATTACTCCTGCGCTATGAATGATGCCGTTAATATTTCCAAACTTATCCTGAATACTTCTGATTAATCCGGCAACAGCATCCTTTTGCGTGATATCGGCTTGCTTATATTCAACAAATGCTCCTGATTTCTCCAACTTTTCAAGTTTGGCTGCCTTGTCCGAACTCAATGGGGATCTGCCTGTTAATATTAGGTTTGCGCCCTGAACTCGCTGTGCAATTTCTTCGGCAAAGATCAAACCAATGCCTCCTGCGCCGCCAGTAATCAGGTAGGTGCCATTATCTTTCCATGGAATATTGACTGCTTCATTTGCTGTCTCCAATTCTTTCAGGCCTATAGCCCATCTTTTACCGTTTAGATATCGAATATGGTTATCGAAGCTGCCTCTGCTATTCTCATTTAACTGCTTCACTAATTCTTCCGGATGGTCCCAGTCTTCAATTTCAATCAATTGACCGGCAATTTTTGGATTTTCCAATTGGGCCGTCTTTAACAATCCAGAGAGACCTGACAAGAGTAATTGTTCATTTTTAAAAGAAATTACAACTTGGATCAATATCCTGCTTGTGTGTTTTGCTTTTATAATATTTTGCATTTCCTCAAATACCTGTACCGTATAGGTTTCAAATCGTTGATCAATGGCTTGGTCTGCTGAATGCAAGATAATAAATTGTGCTTCATCCATCCCGGCTTGAACCGTTTTAAGGATGTCTTCTTCGGGTTCACAAAGTACCACTACATGCTGAGCATAATTGATATTCAGAGCTTCAGGCTCAATAGGCTGCTCTTTCCAGTAAAGCTCAAGCATATGAGCCTCTGCCGGAGCCTCACAATACGCCTCATCTTCTAATACTCTTAACGATAACCCCTTTATTCGTACACAAACTTTGCCGTCAACATCCAGCAAGTCAATATCAAGCTTCTGTACCTTCTTCTCAGTCTTTTTATTGTCAATGCAACTGATAAAAGCCCACATATTTGGATTACATTTTTCAAAAACCTCCACCTCTTCGAGTGCAAAAGGCAAGACGGCTTTCCTATCACCGGAAAGCAATGTTAAACCTATATATGCCTGCAAAGCCGAATCCATTAAACTCGGATGGATCACAAATTGATCCTTGGTGTCCATTACGCAAGTGGGCAAGGACAACTTCGCCAGGACTTTACCTTCACCAACGTATAATGTTTCAATCCCCTGGTGTCCCAAGCCATAGTCAATGCCCAATTCTCTATTCGCTGCATAACATTGGCCAGTGGAAAAACTATTCTCACTGCATATAGCCTTCAAGGCCCCGATATCCAACATTTGAGGCTTTACAGCCGGACTCAGCACTATATTGCCCTGGCTATTTACTCTATACCCGGTATCATCATTATAAATATTGCTGTATATTTCATAGCCAATCTCCCCATTCTCATCAGGAAAAAGAGAGATATCTACCTTCACAGGGTTGCTGGCTGCAACAACCGGCTGGGCCCAAACCATGTTTTTTATCCGTACACTATTATGACTCTCTTCTGAGGTGCCTGTAGCCTGCCTTGCCGCTTCCCGGACCATTTCAATATAGGCAACCCCTGGCAGGATCTTCTGTCCGTTTATTATATGATCTCTAAGGAAGAACTCTTCACCTGTAAAGGTCGAGCTAAACCGCTGTTCCGAAAGATCCGAAGTATTCTGATGCAAGAGAGGATGAATGAAAGCTCCAGGTACAGGAATTATTTGACTGCCACGCATAATTTCTGCCTCAGGTATCCAATAACGTTCCTTAGCAAAGGGATAGGTTGGAAGGTTCATCCGGCGTGGCTTTATATCGCCATACAGCTTATTCCAGTCAATGCTCAAACCCTTTGCCCATAATTCAGCAAATTCTTTTTCCTGAGAATCCTCATCCGGTGCAACGCCATAGCAATTTTGAATCTGATCTTTTCCTTCCGTAAAATCTTTTAATTGTTCAATCAATCCCTGAATGTTATCGGCTACAAATGACACTCTCTCCTGCATTGCCTCGCGTCCGACCTGAAAAGTGTAGGCCAAATCTTCGAAATTAACCTCTGTATTAAATCTCTTCAGAAATTCAAGCAATTTTAGAGCATAGACATTTAATTGTTGTTTATTTCTTGCAGAAAGCGGAATGATCGCCACTTTAAAATTATTTATATCAGTAGTTGCTCTTTCCAACCTATTATGAGGAATATATTCCTCTACTACCACATGGGCATTTGCACCACCAAATCCAAAAGAACTGATCCCCGCTCGTCTTGCGATCTCCTGCCCGTCTGAGTTTGTCAGCCTCTTCCACTCTTTTATATGGTCTACAATATATAAAGGGCTTATTCTCAGTGGAATATAGGGATTAAGCTTATTAAAGTGAACAATACCCGGTAACAGACCTTTATTCATGGATAGAAGTACCTTTATAAGTCCGGCTATGCCAGAGGCGGATTCGAGATGGCCAATATTGGTTTTAACGGAACCCACACCACAGAAGGAATTAGGGATATTGGGATTAACCTCTTTAAATGCTTCCTGAATGGCCTGAACCTCAATAGGATCACCCAAGGAAGTTCCTGTCCCATGGGTCTCAATATAACTGATCGTTTCGGGAGGTACGTCAGAATCTTTATACGCCGCCTTAATAAGCTCCTTTTGAGCATTGAGATTTGGCGCTCTTAATGAGCCGGATTGTCCATCATGGTTGATAACCGTTCTTTTAATGATTCCGTAAATTGTATCCTTATCTTCTATGGCCTGGTCGTATGCCTTGAGCAATACGGCACCATACCCTTCCGCCCTTACAAATCCGTCTGCCTGTTCGTCAAAAGTTTTACAACGTCCGTCTTTTGCCAGCATTCTTCCTTTATGGCAGGCGCGGTAAACCCGGGACGTCAGGATAAGGTTAATGCCTCCTGCAACGGCCAGACTGCATTCTCCCCTGTGAATCGCTTCTGCTGCATGGTGTACGGCTACTAACGAGCTTGAACAAGCCGTATTGACCACTTCACTTGGACCATGAAAATTAAACCAGCGCGAAACCCTGTTTGCAATCATACTCATATGAAGCCCCGAATCAAGGTAAGCCCCGTAGGTTTCCATAAGCTCAGGCTGTCTTAGAACCAGTTCTGCATAATCGTTATAATGAACACCAATAAAAACCCCAACATCTTTTCCGGCTAACTGGGCAGGATTGTATCCGCCATCCTCAATGACAGTCCAGGTAAACTCCAGACACTTTCTCTGCTGAGGGTCCATACTCTCCGCTTCCAAAGGCGAAATGTGAAAAAAAGGAGCGTCAAACATCTCTACATCTTCAATAAAGCCCCCCCATTGCGGAAAAGAATCATCTAAATCCCCGTAATAGTTTTCGAAGTCTTTTAAAATACCCGGACGGCTTTTCTCAATCGGAGTTATGCAATCGGTATTTCCAATAATATTATCCCAGAAATGTTCTAAATCAACAGAGCCCCCCGGAAAATCACAGCATACACCAATGATCGCAATATCCCCTTGATTTGTGTTTCCGGAAACAACGGCCGGTGAATCGCTTGAAGCTTTAACCGGTGTAATAGCTTGAGCTTGAGATTTCTCTCGAACATGCAGGCTATGCATTTGTGTTAGAATATATTTCGCCAGATCCTCAAAATCTACATGCTCAAACAATCTGACAGTCTCAAATTGAATGTTGAATATTTCTTCTATCTTCCTGGATATCTGTATGTACTGGACGGAATTCATTCCAAATTCAAATAACACTGTTGTTTCTTCCAGTGCGGCAGGGTCAATGTCAAGTATCGGGAGGAATACCTTCTTTTTTAAAGTTTCAATAATTTCGTTGGTCTTGACTGGAGGGGCTTCTTGAACCTTCATTTGAGTTGTATCCCCTCCCCGCACATATTTATGAATTACTGTAAGTTCATGATTCAGATAGATATTGCGGCAGGCTTTCTTTTGAACTTTGCCGCTGCCTGACTTTGGAATGCTGCCGCTCTGAACTAAATCTATTTCATATATTTCAACGCCATGTGTTTCAGTCACGACACGAATAATATCTTTCACTATTTTTTTACACTCGGATTCTCTAACGGGTGTTTCAAGCTCTTGAACTACCACCACTCTTTCCTGCTGCTCGATTTCACAGGAGAAGATTGCTATTGAAGAAACAAGCTCCGGAAGATTTTTTTTGATCGTCCATTCCATATCAATAGGGTGATGCTTTTTGCCGCGAATAACCATGACCTCTTTTTCCCGTCCGATGATATAGAGGTGATTGTCTTCAATAAATCCAATATCCCCTGTACGGAAGAATCCGCCTTCCTTTGTATCATCCAAAATTGCAGAAAAGCTTTGTTCCGTTTCCTGCTCTCTGTTGAAATAGCCCAGTCCTACACCGTCAGATTTTATCCAGACCTCTCCAATCTCTCGAGGTGAGCAGGTTATACGGGTTGCAGGGTTGGCAATAACTATCTTTGTAGGCTTCTCAATCTCTCCGCAGCTTGAGATCGATCTGCTCTTGCCTGCATTATCACTATATTTAGCTTTGCCTTGATTCAAACAGTCAACATCCAAATTTAAATAGCGGACAGAGTCGCCTGGCTTTATGCTGACAACAGGACACACCTCTGACAGGCCGAGAAGAGGACAAAAGACGTTCTCCCGAAGTCCAATACTTTTAAACTTCATATTGAAGCTTTTATAAGCTTCCTCTCTTATAGGCTCCCCTGCACAAATAATTGCCTTGATCGAACCCAGAGAGAGATTTTTTACAGAATCAATGTCTATAGACGAGCAGCAATACTCAAAAGCGAAGTTAGGTACAGCGGTATGTGTAGCCTGGTAGCGGTCAATGGCTTCAAGCCAGGCTTCGGGGTTTCTAATAAAACGGCTTGGGGATAAAATTACACTGGAAGCTCCTTTTAGAAGTGGGACTAATATATTATTGTGAAGTCCAAAGGCATGGAATTGGGGGAGCCAGGAAACCATACGTGTATCCTGGTCTATTCTCCACTGATCTGCTCCGGCTTGAAACATCAGGTTCTTATGACTGATCATAACACCCTTAGGCTGGGATGTAGAACCTGAAGTATAAATCAAAAGGGCAAGATCCCCCGGATTATGGCTTTTTTCCTCGGTAATAGTAAATCCATCCCATGCCGTATCATCAACATTCAACATAAATAATGAACCAAAATTCGGGTTTTCTTTAAGAACCTCCATAAAATATGTATTTGTTATAATGCATGACGCTTGAGAATCTTTTAAGATTAGCGATAGCTTCTCCAGGTCCTGGGCTTTAACAACCGGGTCAGTAATCGGTGCAGGTATCGCTACAACATTGGCATACCAGCATGCCATAATACTATAAATATATTCTAATCCTTGCGGCAATATAAGAATTGCTTTTTCGGCCGGTACCATCTTTGATTGCAAGGCACTGCCTACAGTTCTTATTTTATTTATTAAGGTTTGCCCATCAAGGAAATTAGGAAATTCATTTTTATCTTGATAAATAAACAGCTTTTTATCGGGATATTTATTACATACTTCGAAAATTCGAGAAACGTATGAAGTGTTTTCCGGACCCTTTTTTTGTTCCATAAACTCTCCTCCAATAAACATTCATTATTTTTTCCCCAATCTCATCCACATGGCGATTTTTCCACATTGAAATGTCAGTACCTTTAACCCACTGATTAAAAGCGCCAAGGGCTGATCCGCAATAAACCTGATAATCCACAATATTTTCTTTACTTCCGCTCAAAGCTAATCTATTGCTGTATTCAAAATACCACCTGAAAATTAAGCCTAGCTTTATCAATATCTTCTTTAAGACCGGAAATTGCTACTTGATAAGGTGAATTCACATTTGCAATATCAATCGAATATAAGCCATTTTGTTCTAACACCTCTACAATGTTCTCTTCAGTTATTCCGAGAACCACCGCCATGCTGCCTCCAGTAGCAAGGCTCATCAGTTCTCCTCTTTTTTTGACCAATTTTAATCCAGTCTCAAAATCAAATGCTCCGGCTGCAAATAATGCGTTATACTCTCCCAAGCTGTGTCCGGCAACAAAATCCGGTTTGCGCCCTGTTTCTTTGATCCTTTTAAGATAGCTTAATGCACTAACTACGAACAAAGCAGGTTGAGTGTACTGGGTTTGACCTAAAGTTGAGTTGGGATCTTCCATACATAATTCTTTAATAGAGTATCCTAAAATGTCATCTGCTTGAGCAGTTAGTTCCCTAAACTCATTAAAGAGATTTCCTCCCATTCCTTTAACCTGTGAGCCTTGTCCAGGAAAAATAAATGTCGCCATATTTTTCATCCCCACTTTATAACCATAAATTTGAGTAATCATATATTCAAATTTTCAAATATACAGAGTTAAAGATAGTTCTAATCCCATTCACAATAAAAAGCAGATAAAGTAAATGAATATGAATCTGCCTAATGTATTGGGATAAGCGTTATATTAAGTTTCCAAACCATTGCTTTCAATCTCAAGGATTTACGGAAAGAGATAAACAGTGTACCGGATCAAAAAATCGGATGTGACTAAGTAGTCGGTGATGGATGAGGTAGATTTGCCAAACATGTCGGAAACGACAGCATCAAGGGCTACGCATACTTGAGTGAAAAGCTTAACAAAATGGTGGTTCCTTATGAAAGTGACATAACTTCTGCCATAACTTTCTTATCAGAAATTGTTACTGGTATGTATATTTTTTGTGCAAATCCAGACGATGCTGTTGGACTTGATTAGGAAGGGCAAAAGAGCCATTATAGCAATCGCTAAGATGATTCTTATCGCTATTTGCAATAGGCTTGCTACCGGAGAAAGAATGGAATCTAAGTGAATATTTATCCTAATAATACAAATTTATTCTTGGTTTTGTCAATACTCTCCGATATTTCAATTCACTCAAAAGGCGACAAAGTTCATTAAATGAATCTACATGTAAAATGGGATACAGTAAGCTGTTATCTCGACGGATTTGGAAATGAAATTATCGGGTGAATTCAGTTATAAAATCCTGTATATGGCAATTTTTCCACTACAGGCTTTTCACTGTGTACTAAATACAAATTAGTCAGTAAAAATTCTCATCTGCTAGCGTACACCAGCGCCCGGCGGACATGCGATGCCTGAAGCCTCATCTGGAGCACGTCAAGAAGACGCAGGGCAGATCCTGACATTTCACCGCGAAAGCCGGACGGTGACGGAAAGCGGTTATGAGATTCGAACCCGTCACTGCCGAGTGCAGATTGAAGCCAGTGTCACTGAAAGCCGAAAGCACCAAAGTGAAAGGAAACCGGGAAATCGCGGTCAGCTTGAACTAGAAACAGATGCGGGAGCGGCTGCGCAGCGAGGACGGGTATGTGCTTTCGGTACGGCGCATGATCGAGCCAGAGAGTGTGTTTGGGCAAATGAAGAACAACCGGGGATTTCGGCGTTTCCTGCTTCGCGGCTTACCCAAAGTAAGCCTGGAGGCCGGGTGGCTTTGCCTTGCCCACAATCTGCTTTAAAAAGCAGCGATAGCGGAAAAACGCAAACGGGACAACGTAGGATAGGTCTCTGCGTTGTCCCATTTGAACGTATCGGTGGTAATGCTCATCATCGATACGATTTTCAGGGGTATTTGAGACAGCCCCTTTATTTTATAGTGCTATTCTTATATATCCATTAATCCGTTTATTAGAACCATTGATGATGGAATACGCCTTCTTTGTCCACACGTTTGAACGTATGTGCGCCGAAGTAGTCACGTTGCGCTTGCAGCAGGTTTGCTGGCAAACGTTCAGTGCGGTAGCTGTCATAATATGCAAGCGCGCTGGAGAATCCAGGCACTGGAATACCTTGGGATACAGCTACAGAAATCACCTGACGCCATGCATTTTGATAATTTTCTACTACGTTTTTGAAGTAGGAATCCAGCAACAGGTTTTTCAGGGCAGGATCACGGTCATATGCATCCTTGATGTTTTGCAAGAATTGTGAACGGATAATGCAGCCGCCACGGAAAATCATAGCGATTTTTCCATATTTCAAATCCCAATTGTATTCATCGGAAGCTGCACGCATTTGAGCAAAGCCTTGAGCATAAGACACGATTTTACTTGCAAACAGTGCCTTACGTACGCTTTCGATAAATTCTTTCTTGTCGCTGCTGAAGGATTCAGCATTAGGACCACTCAGCACTTTGCTTGCGGCAACCCGCTCGTCTTTCATGGCAGACAAGAAGCGGGAGAATACGGACTCGGTAATCATGGACAGTGGTACACCCAGATCCAGTGCACTTTGGCTTGTCCATTTGCCAGTACCTTTTTGACCTGCTGCATCCAGAATAACATCTACCATTGGTTTGCCTGTTTCAGGATCATATTTGGAGAAGATGTCAGCCGTAATTTCAATCAGATAGCTGTCCAGTTCGCCTTTATTCCACTCCGTAAAGATTTCATGCAACTCTTCAGCACTCACGTTGAGGACTGATTTTAACAGGTGATAAGCCTCACCAATCAATTGCATGTCGCCATACTCGATACCGTTATGCACCATTTTTACGTAGTGACCAGCACCGTCAGGACCGATATATGTACAGCATGGGTCGCCCTCCACTTTAGCAGAGATTGCCGTCAGAATCGGCTCTACCAGTTTGTAGGCACTTTCTTGTCCACCCGGCATGATGGCAGGACCGTTCAAGGCACCTTCTTCACCACCGGATACGCCTGTACCAATAAAGCGAAGTCCTTTTTCTTCCAGCTCCTTGCTGCGACGTTGTGTATCAGGGAAGTAGGCATTGCCTCCGTCTATAATAATGTCGCCCTTGTCCAGATGAGGCACAAGCTGTTCAATCGTAGCATCTGTTGCTTTACCCGCTTGAACCATGATCAGAATTTTACGGGGCGATTCCAGTGAGTTCACAAATTCTTCAATGGAGAAAGTACCCGTCAGTTTTTTACCTTCTGCTTCTTTGATAAGATCGTGCGTTTTTTCTGGAGAGCGGTTAAAAACCGAGACGGTGAAGCCTCTGCTCTCAATATTAAGGGCCAAATTCTTACCCATTACCGCCAGGCCGATCACACCAATCTGCTGTTTTGCCATCTGGTTCCTCATCCTTTGCAACATATTTTTTATTCTATATCGCCGCTTTACCGCATTACACTTTATGTGAATCGGAACACGCGCACTTCTATTTTAACGTTTTTGGTGTCAGAAGTGAACCCCTGTCTGTTTGCAGAGCAAAACACCCCATTTTCATGAGGTGTTCAGATGTGCTACGCTTCCATCATCAGCAGTTGGCGGGATAGCGTTTGCAGGTGCTCTTGGCATTTCCCGGCTTTGGCCTTATCTCCCTCAGTTATCGCCATGAACAACTTCTCCAATTCATCGTCCACTTCCATTTTGAGCAACAGTAACCGGGCTTCACCTTCATTGGAGGCGTACATATCCTCCATTTCCTGTACTGACAGCACCGGTCCCTTCTGATAAATGACACGCTGCTTAAAGCCAGTTACCTCGACCAGACGAATGACCTCACCGAACAAAATATTTTCCACTAAAATATGATGGTCCTTGACTCTTTTGACAACGGCATGACCCCGGGTGCTTCCAATCAGCTTCTCCAGCCACTCGGCCAGCTTGGCATCGCGGATCACATAATCTCCAGCCAGCTTGTAGTGTCCTGTGCGCAATTGTTGAAAACGGAGCTTCACCAGCTTGCGCCCGGTTCTCACCGACAAAACCAGATACGACTCATCCTCGCTCCAGTACAGCGAATACCCTTCCGATATCAAATCCTTGATCAGATTATGGATATGCCGACGGCTAAACCGGAGCTCTAGATTACAATATTCTACCTCACAGCCCTTGTTCACGGCATTCCCTCCTTTTTCAAGTCCGATTCAAGAAGTCCGGCTACAGCAAGCCTGCGGCTTTCCCGCTTGATCTTCCCTTGCTCTATTTTATACTTCATTTTATGTAAGGGTACTTGGTTATTTGACCTATTTTTATGAGTAACAGCGCACAATCCTACTTTCGCCTTATATGCTTGTACCAAGCCCGGTCTAAAGTCGGTCAAGCCGGTTGACATTATGCTATAATCGGACATATTACGCCAAACGATATGGATTAACCAGATACAGGAGGAAACGGAATGACATTCAGTGGATTTACTGCAAAAGACTTTGAGGTTTTTGAAATACCGGGGCTGGAGCCTCGCATGGAGGTATTAATTCAGCAGGTTCGCCCCAAGCTGGAGGCGATTGGCGAGAAGCTAGCCCCGTTCCTGACAGACTTATGTGGCGAAACTATGCATGTTCACGTTGCTAAGCATGCACGGCGAAAAGTCAATCCTCCCATAGACACTTGGGTGGCGTGGGCAGCGAATAAACGCGGCTACAAGGCGCTGCCGCATTTCGAGGTAGGTATGTTCGCTTCCCATATCTTCGTCATATTCGCAATCATTTATGAAAGTCCGAATAAATCCACGTTTGCCCAGGCGCTTGAAGCCAACCTGAGCGATGTGCGCGCTAACATACCTGGTCATTTTTACTGGTCCATGGATCATATGGCTCCAGAAGGCACAGAACAGCAGCAAATGGACACTAAAGCGTTTCAAAACATCATTAACAAGCTGCACCAGGTGAAAAAAGCCGAGGTGATGTGTGGAGTCCGTATTGATCGGAATGACCCTCTCGCCAGTGACGGAGCAGCGTTGCTGCAGACGGTACGCTCCACTTTTGAGCAATTGCTGCCACTGTACCGGATGGCTTTTCCGAAAGAGTAGCCTCGCTCGCTTTTAAGGCAATGTTTAGGCCCGAACGGTTCTTCTACGCGGATGACGCGCCAGAGCCAAATGGCAGCCAAACATAAGCAGCATCACGACACCACTAATGATAAATGGGGCTGTGTGTCCTGCACGGTCCCATAGGAATCCTGACACGAGCGGACCAATAACCATACCCGAGCCTTGGAGCGTAAGAAAAAACCCCCATACTGTCGCTCGTTCGCTTTCCGGGATCAGTTGGGCTAGAAACGTATTCCAAGCAGGCAAAATGAGAGCATATCCTAAACCAATAAGCGCGACGGCTAAGAACACCAACGGAATAGATCGGACAGTTGAGAAGAAAAACAACGTAATTCCGGCAAGCAAAAAACCAATGTGCAGAAAATACTCGGTTCCAAGTCGGTCAACCAGCTTACCGCACGGAATCAGTGCCAGTACAGTCACCCCACCGCCTGCAATCAAAAGCACGCTGTACAGGTTCGGTGAAACTCCGAGGTCCGTCCTTGCGTACAGCGTCAGTACCGGGCTGATCAGACCAATAACAAACGACTGCAGGAACAGTGCCGGATAAATAAGGGGATTGACGTTTAGCTTGGTTTTGAGCGTGCGGATCGTTTCCTTGATTCCTTTCCATAGTTGCTGCTTTTGCTTTATGCCCCTACCGGAAGACACTGCAGCGCTTCGTCGGGGGTCTCTTGCAGCAGTTATTTTGTTCGATCCAGGCAGCATGAGGGCAACCAACAGCAGTACGATGCTGCACCCTATCAAAATCAGAAACACCATTCCGTAAGAATGCCCATAATATGCCATAGCAAAGTTCATAACGAGCGGCCCAAGCCCCGTCCCGCCCATGGACGCAATTTCCAGTGTGCCCATCGCTGCGCCGTTGCTGTTATTAGGTCCGGACATTTCAGTCGTTCCGGTCATGACACAAGGCCAAAGTGGAGAGGTGCCCAGTCCGAGCAGCAGGCACGCTACCACGAGCCACACAGGCTCTGTCAGCACGCTTAGCATTATGATCGCCACAAGTGTAAACAACAGCGCGGTCGACATCGTTCCCCGGTAGCCGAGCCGTTCGGCCATCCAGCCCGCCGGCGCCCGGAACGCATTGTCGCCAAAATATTGAAGTGAAAAGGCCAAACCGATTATGCCCGCCGACAGCCCGAGTGTTTCCCCCATATATACCGGCAGGATGGCCACCAATAGAGAGCCCTTCATAAATTCGACCAGAAATACCAGCACCCATAATTGTGCAAAAAAAGGAGACCATAACCGCTGCGATACAGCTTTTTTCTGTCCAATTTGCCTCATCCGTCCCACATCCTCACCTTCGTTTTTTGGATTATCAAGTCCAGGTTCTCCCACTACTGCACTCTTCCACAAATAAATGCATCCTTAACCGCTTGCATTCCTACTTCAAACTGCTATACTCAATTTTGTTCTATTATCAATTGCACAGGATTGTCGAATCCTGCATGAAAGGTTGTGACAACACTAATGAATCAAAGCAACACCCCGCTTTTTACTGCTTTGAAAAAGCATGCTCAGAGCAACCCGGTTCAATTTCACATCCCAGGTCATAAAAAGGGAGTGGGAGCAGACCCGGAATTTCGCGAATTTATGGGGGATAATGCCTTTTCCATAGATATGATCAATATCGCTCCATTGGACGATCTGCATCAGCCATCAGGCGTGATCGAAGAAGCTCAAAAACTTGCAGCAGAAGCCTTCGGAGCTGATTATACTTATTACAGTGTACAGGGGACAAGTGGAGCCATCATCACCATGATTATGTCCATTTGCTTGCCGGGTGATAAAATTATTGTACCCCGAAATATACACAAATCCATAATGTCTGCCATTATTTTCGCCGGTGCAAAACCGGTATTCATATCTCCAGTCAGTGATGAGGATCTCGGTATTCACCACGGGGTTACAACCAAGTCCGTACGCCGGGCGTTAGAACGCCATCCTGACGCCAAGGGCGTCCTTGTCATCAACCCGACATATTACGGTGTGTGCGCCGATCTGAAGGAAATTGTAGATCTCGCTCACAGCTATAATGTGCCGGTCCTGGTCGATGAGGCTCACGGAGTACTGATTCATTTTCATGCTGATCTGCCGATGTCCGCCATGGAGGCGGGAGCAGACATGTCAGCTACGAGCGTTCACAAGCTGGGCGGTTCCTTGACACAAAGCTCGATTCTGAATGTGAATACAAAGAACGGATACATTAATCCGCAGCGTGTTCAAACTATTTTCAGTATGCTGACTACGACATCCACTTCGTATATTCTGCTGGCTTCGTTGGACACATCCCGACGCAACCTGGCACTTAACGGCCATGAAATAGCACAACGCGCTCTGGATTTGGCTGAATATTGCCGTGCAGAGGTCAACAAGATTGAAGGCCTGTATTGCTTTGGAAGTGAAATTCTCGGCACTGAAGCCACCTATGATTATGATCCAACCAAAATTACGGTTCATATCCGCCATTTGGGCCTTACCGGGTACGACGTGGAAAATTGGCTGAGAGATCACTACAATATCGAGGTTGAGCTTAGCGATATGTACAATATTCTCTGTCTGGTGACCCCGGGGGATACCAAAGAGGATGTTGAAATTTTATTGAAAGCTCTGCGTGAGCTGGCTTCTATGCATTATTCTACAGGTCAGCAGCATGAACTGGTTGTAAAAATACCCGATATCCCGCAGCTCTCTCTCATTCCGAGAGACGCGTTCTACGGAGATACGGAAGTCGTTCCATTCAAGGAATCAGCTGGTCGTATTATTGCAGAGTTTATTTATGTATATCCGCCTGGTATTCCGATCCTGCTGCCGGGCGAAGTGATTTCTCAGGACAATATTGATTATATTGTCGATCATGTAGAAGTAGGCCTGCCTGTTAAAGGGCCTGAGGATCGGACGGTGCATCAGGTGAAGGTTATCGTCGAAACGGACGCCATTTCATAATGCAGACCTGAGAAGCCCTGCTTGAATATTTGGTCAACAAAAAAAGCCCCCGCTTTGGGGGCTTTTTAATGTCTTGAAGAGCATTCTAACAGCTGCTATATCCAATCCAATTCTATTCGTATTGGGCAACAAGCTCGCTATATGCAGCTTCTACACGTTTCCATTCATCTTCGTCCTCAATATTGTAAAGCACCATTTCTTCGTTTTCTTCTTCCATACGAAGAATAATGCCATCCGCTTCAGGATTGCCTCGCTCCAGCAGAAGGGCGTAAACGTGATCTTCTACGTCAAAGGTCTCTACCAGCACCATTTCTACATCTTTACCATTTTCATCAGTTAGCGTAAGAACCATTTCTTCATGTTCGTGGTCATGATCGTGGTTGCAGGCTTCACCGTGTTCATGTTTGTGATCACTCATGGAAATACCTACCTTCAAATTGTTTTATTTTCCCTCGTATCGTAACATGATCAAGGATGCAGGTCAATTTGGGGTATGCCTAATTTATTGCTGTAATGACTTTTTCGGACACTAATGTATAGCTGCTGTCTTTGCTTTCTTTAATGTAAAAACCGACACGGTAATTCCCTGCTGTTTTGAAATCATACGTAAAGTCATTGGTACGGAACCAGAAGTTATCCTTTTGTGCTCCTTTGATATCCTGGGACTGAATATCCTTTACATTGCCTGAAGGGTCGGTGATTGCTACCTTCACTCCAGAGATATCCGTTTTCAAGGTATCAATTTGACTGAATACATTGAATTTCACCTTGTTGCCCTTATTCACGTTACCAAATACAGTATCTCCCTTGAATAGGAACATATGCACATTAGGCTGGTCGAAAACAACTTTTCCGCCAGAAGGATCAAAGTTTACCAGTCCGTTAAAGTCACGAATAGGCACGTACGTTTTCCCATCAATGACAACTGCGCTATCCTTCGACACCTCTCCATTAATGATCAGCTGCACTTGGTCCTTAGCGGATTCCGCCGAAATGACGGTCCCTCCCATTATCGAAAAGGCCATCATTAAGGCCATCACTTTTCTCCATTTCATCACTACATATCCCTCCATCGTTATCTGTTAAAAAACCTTCTGTTGTACATTTATACCTAGCTCAGCAGCACAAGTTGCGCTGTGCTTCACAAATTGTCCAAAGTTTTTGCATAGAAAGCCAAATCCTTTAGTTCCAACAGTATAGATGATAAAATACGACTGTAGATGTCCTATACACATAGCCTGGAGGGTGAGCCTAAAATGAGTCTGACGATACAAATGCTGGGTACAGGTAGTGCCTTTGCTAAGCATTATTATAACAACAACGCGCTGCTGGATAGCGGAGAAGGCAAACTGCTAATTGATTGCGGAACTACCGCTTCGCTGGCTCTGCACCAAATGGGCGTCCCCTTGCCTGAAATTGACGCCATTTTAATCACCCATATTCACGCGGATCATGTCGGAGGTCTGGAGGAATTCGGCTTTCAAATGAATATTCTCCATCGTCGCAAGCCTAAGCTTTATATCGCTGAGCCATTAATCCATCCACTATGGGAGCATACGCTCAAGGGCGGGATGGCGCAGCAAGGCATGATTGAAAAACTCGAAGATGTTTTTGAAGTAAACATACTAATACCTGGTAAATCTGCTACATTAGTATCTGGTATCAAGGTGGAACTCATCCCTACGCGGCATATTCCCGGTAAAAACAGCTACTCCCTATTTATTAATGGTCGTCTTTTTTATAGTGCAGATATGATTTTTGATCCTGATTTGCTTCATCATCTGGTGTATGAGCGAGGATGTCAGAGCATTTTGCATGAGGTGCAACTGCAAGGTGCAGGAGAGGTCCATACGACACTGGACGAGCTGCTAAACTTATCAACACCTCTTCAAGAGCGAATTCATCTGATGCATTATAGTGATGATATGGAACAATTCCGGGAAAAGGCTGGAGTCATGTCCTTTCTGGAGCAACAACGCAAGTATGACCTTGCCGAATTGGAACGTGCAAAACAGTAATACTAATACACTCGAGAAAATAACAAAGAGCCGCCAAGCCTTCCTATAGAGGATAACTGGCGGCTTCTGTATATTCTTGCGTTTGGTATGGGCTTAAATTTTAGTGTTGGAACCAAGGTCAGAACAACGGCAGCTGATCCAGATTATTGGTAGGATCCCCATCGGCATCGCCGCGAATTCGTTTGCTTCCATCCTTCGCCTTGAACACATTTACACCTGCAATCGCGCCTGCTTCAATCTCGTTCAATGCCTGATTATAATCCAAAATCCGACCGGTGGACGTCTGAAAAGATGTAAGATCGCCATCACCGTTTTTGCGTACTGCTGTGATCTGTTCACGTTCTGTGTTAGCCATGCTGCATCGCTCCTTATCCATAGTATAGTGGAGGAACTTTTACTAGCATGCACGGTGTACAGAATAATATGCATCACAAGCTTATTATCTTGTACGAATCGTTTACAGCTCTTTACGCATGCGTACGTGCGGTATTCCGGCATCGTCAAAAGGTTCATCGGATACCGTCTCATAACCGAGCTTTTCATAAAACTTTTCAGCTTGACATTGGGCATCCAACAACGAATATCTTAGACCCAGCTCACGCGCGCGCTCTTCCAGTGCCAGTAGCAATATACGCCCATAACCCGCTGCACGATGCTCCTTAAGCACGGCAATACGCTGCATTTTAGCAGTATCGTCCTCATAATACGTCAGCCGACCAGTAGCCACCATTTCACCGTCTTCACAAATTAGCAAATGATGGACGTCATCTCCCAGCTTGTCATAATGATCAATCTCCAGCTCCAGAGGCACCTTTTGCTCCTCAACAAACACTTTGGTACGGATAAATATTGCTTGCTGGAGCTGTTCCTCTGTCGTTACACTTACAATTTCTGCGGCCATCCTCTGCTCTCCCCTATGACTAATTCAATTGACTATCCCGGTAAATTTGAATTATATATATAAATGATGATGAAGTACAAGTTGTCTTTATTTTTTGCTTTACATATATGGTTAATATATGATATTATCTAGTAACCGCAGGACGGTAGCTCAGCGGGAGAGCATTATCTTGACAGGGTAAGGGTCATGGGTTCGATCCCCATCCGTCCTATACGTCAAAAGCCTTGATGATCAAGGCTTTTTTGTTTTTTAGAAATCATTGAATAGAAAAATAGCGTCGTAATCAGCACCATTTTTCTATTCCTCTAGCCTTCTAACACCGTTACGCCAAACTTTTGTGCAAGATAGATGGAAGTAAGTCCGGTCCCACGTCCCAAATCCAGCATTCGCATTCCTTTTTGCAGATGCAGATTTCCAGTTAGTTCCTCGATCATGATAATCGAACTAGGCCCCTTGAGCCTCTCCTACTTCTTCATTTGATATTTCCAATAAAGCAATTCTTCATCTTTGTGATCAAGTTGGAACCCCAATTTCAACAACACATTCCTAGAGCTGATATTGACAGATTCGCATCTCGCCGTAATGATTTGGACCTCGTTATGCTTTATGGCCCATTCTATTAATTTTTGAGCCGCTTCAAAGCAATAGCCTTTGCGGCGATGGCTCTCATTCGTTGCAAAACCGATTTCAATCCTACCGTCCTGATCGGGTTCTCCTAAAAAACCAATCCCCCCAACAATTTCTTGTGTATCCTTAGCCACAATGATCCATGAATCAAATCCTCTAGTTCCATTATTTTTGATCAGAAGCTCTTGAAAGTACGATAATGCTTCAAAAAAATCTGTACCCGGCCATTCGCCGTTGGTTTTGTACCCCATAGCTTCAATAGCACGGATATCACGCCGAGCTGCTGCTTCGATTAAATCCAGATCAAGTGTTTTTAATATAAGTCGATTCGTTTGAACTTTCATGTATTGTCCACCTTTCTTATTGAAGAATACAGACCAATTGCTTAGAATGGTTCTCTCTCATTCAAGACATCTAGCCATCCCTCCATTGATTAAAATAGAAAAGGGCAGGAATGAACATACGTCATCTCTACCCTAAAACCCGATATTTAATCCACAAAAAAATCCGCGCTGAACCAGCACGGATGTGGACTCTTTATAACATCAAGTATCCCTAAGGATTTGGTTATATCCGTTGTTTTCAACTAATTCCGAAGCTTCAAAACCCATCCGTATTACAAAAATTGGACAGACGGATAGCGGGTGTATGAAAACTTCTTTTTATGGAATTGGATTAGGGCCTGTACGCAAACTGTACAACCCATAGAAATCTAGTAAAATAAGGAATATGAGACGAAGATATGAGTTAACAGATGAAGAATGGAATATCCTTGAACCCTTGCTGCCCCCGGCCCGAAAAAAACAAGGAGGACGTCCACCTAAAGATCGGCGTCAGATGCTGAATGCCGTGCTATGGGTTGCTCGAACGGGAGCGCCATGGCGAGATTTACCGAGTACGTATGGTCCTTGGTCTTCTGCCTATAGTTTTTTCTGGCGGTTGCAAAAAGCAAATATTTGGAATGAAATCTTGAAGCATGTCGCCATCGAACCTGATTGGGAGCAAGTGATGATTGATGCTACCATCGTTCGCGTCCATCAGCATGGAGCGGGCGCAAAAGGGGGCAGGATCGGCAAGCCATCGGGCGTTCGCGCGGAGGATTAACCACCAAAATTCATGCGATGGTGGATGCG